>CALGIY010000219.1 GCA_937914965.1 uncultured Thermoanaerobacteraceae bacterium
CTTCAAATCGATGATCGAGCTAATTTTTTTAAGGTAAAAAATAGCATTAGGGATGTAATGAAAAAACAAAGGATTTTAATAATTTGTGAGTATTTTTATCCAATAAATAAAATTGCAGCAATTCGTACCACTAAGTTTGCGAAAAAATTAGCAATGCATAATTTTGATGTAGATGTTGTGTGTCGATCCTATAAATCATTTCCCATAAATAATAAATCTGCAGGTGATTGGATTAATCAAATTAATATTGCATATATAGATGAGTATAGAATTGCACGAAGAATTGGAACAAAAAGAAGAGCTTTAGCCACATCTAGACAAATGAATAAACAAGGGACACTACAAAAAATAAATGGTCAAAATTTTCAAAAACAGACAATTATTAAATCGATAATTATTGAAAGTCTCCGCTACTTAAGGTTCTTTGCAAATTATGTAGAAAATCTTGGATACATCACAAATGCCAAAAAAGTTTTAAGAAAAATTGAGGATGTTGATATTGTCATATCCTCATTTGGTCCAAAGTCAAGTTCAATTTTGGGTAAGTGGTATAAGGATAGAAATCCAGGAGTTTTTTGGATTGCAGATCATAGAGATCCTGTTTTTAATCAATCCTTTACTCTTCCCCTATTCAGACATACAGATAAAACATTTGTACGTAGAAAATGTAAGAAAGCTGACGTTATTACTGGAGTCTCTCAAGGATGTATTGATAATCTCTATTTCCCAGAACATCCAAACAAAGTTGTAGTAACAAATGGTTTTGATAGGGATGATATTCGTGATATTGAATATACGAAACCGAACAAGTTTACATTATCTTATCTAGGATCTTTATACTCAGGAAAACGAGATATTTCTCCGTTAATTAAGGCTCTTCGAGAGTTGATTGGTGAAAAAGCAATAATTAAATCTGATATAGATATATGTTATTCGGGAACTTCAAGAATTGATATATTGAAACAGGCTCAATTCTATGGGCTCTCTGAGATAATTAATGCAACAGACTCCGTTACTCATGAAGAATCATTAAAGCGACAACTAATGAGTCATATTTTGATATTAGCTACTTGGAATAATATTGGTGAAGAGGGTGTATTAACCGGAAAGTTTCTTGAATACTTGATGATGGATAAGCCAATTGTATGCATTGTATCTGGTAACTTACCGAATAGCAAAGTTAAAGAGATGATGGTTAAAGGAAACTTAGGATTTTGCTATGAAGAGCCGACCTCTACTACTGATCATATATCCCTTAAAGAATATATTCTGAGACAATACAAAATTTTTAAAACTACTGGTAATGTAGAACATAACCCTAACAATGAATATATTGAACAGTTCAACTATAAAAATATTGCTAAGCAACTCATTTCTCTGTTTCCAGAGGAGCTGAAAATGGAAAAAATAGATGAGAAGAATGTTTCTCTGTAACGATATTAAAAAACTATAAGGAACCCCATGAATAAAGAGTATATCAAGGATTGTATTATTAATAGGGAAATAAAAGTGGCGGTAATCGGCCTCGGCTACGTCGGTCTCCCCCTAGCCGTTGAGAAGGCAAGGGCACGCTTCAAGACTACCGGCTTTGATGTCCAGCAAAAGAAAGTGGACATGGTAAACCAAGGCATCAACTATATCGGTGATGTTGTCCAGGAAGACCTGGCTTCCTTGGTGAAGAAGGGGATGCTCAGGGCGACTAGTGATTTCTCCTTTGTGAAGGACTGTGACTTCATCGCCATCTGTGTTCCAACTCCCCTGGACGAGCACCAGCAACCAGACATCACCTATGTACGCGATTCTGTCATGGAGATTGCCAAGTACCTTAAGAAGAATTCAATCGTTGTCCTGGAGTCTACCACCTACCCGGGGACCACCGAGGAGTTGGTGAAGCCCTTGCTGGAGGAGGGCTCCGGCCTTGTCTGTGGGGAAGACTTCTATCTCGGGTTCTCCCCTGAGCGTGTCGATCCAGGCAATTTGTTGTACAAGACGAAGAATACCCCCAAGGTGGTTGGAGGTATCGGAAAGGATGCTACCGAGGTGATTGCAGCGATGTACCGTGCGGTGCTTTCCAGTGATGTGACCGAGGTTTCCAGCCCTGCGGTGGCAGAGATGGAGAAGATCCTGGAGAATACCTACCGGAATGTGAACATTGGCCTGGTAAATGAGCTTGCCCAGCTCTGTCACGAGATGGGCATCAGCATCTGGGAAGTCATAGATGCTGCAAAGACCAAGCCCTATGGATTCCAGGCATTCTACCCGGGTCCGGGCCTGGGAGGCCACTGTATCCCGCTTGATCCCTATTATCTCTCCTGGAAGGCAAGGGAGTATGGATTCCATACCTCGATGATTGAAAGCTCGATGATGATCAACGACCGGATGCCTGAGTACACGGTGGAACGGGCCTCGAAGATACTGAACAGGTTCAGGAAGGCCGTCAATGGATCGAAGATCCTGATGCTTGGGGTTGCCTACAAACAGGACATTGACGACTACCGGGAGAGCCCGGCCCTTGATGTGATAGCGATTCTGGAAAAGCAAGGTGCAGTGGTTACTTATCATGATCCTTGGGTGGCAGAGTACCAGCATAAGGGAAAGGTTGTGAAAGGCGAAAAGGAACTGAGTACAAAACTGCTGGAGGAAGCCGACCTTGTCATAATCACCACCGCGCATAGCAACGTTGACTATGATATGGTACAGAAACATGCAAAGGCCATCTTTGATACAAAGAACGTCATGAAGGCCATTGCCGGTCGTGACAACATCGAGGTGCTGTGATGAAGATTGTCACCGTGGTGGGAGCTAGGCCACAATTCATCAAGGCAGCTGCGATGTCCCGGGTGCTTCGTAGGGAGCACCAGGAAATCCTGGTTCATACTGGACAGCACTATGACCCAAACATGTCGGATGTGTTCTTCGAAGAACTGGGTATCCCACAGCCTGAGTACAACCTTGGGATCAGTGGGGGGTCCCATGCACAGATGACTGGAAGGATGCTTATCGCCATCGAGGAGGTTCTGTTGAAGGAATCCCCTGATGCACTGCTGGTGTATGGGGATACCAATTCCACCATGGCGGCTTCCTTGGCAGCTGTGAAACTACATATCCCAATCATACATGTAGAAGCAGCGGCAAGGCTGGGAACATTCTCCAATCCTGAAGAGGTGAACCGTGTAGTGACAGACCATATTTCCTCCATCCTGTTTGCCTGTGTCCCCAGTGCAGTTGAGTTTGCCAGGAAAGAGGGTCTGGAAAGGAACCTGTTCCTGGTGGGAGACCCCATGTATGACGCATTCCTGTACTATAAAGGTCATAGAGCGTTGGAGCAGATTCAGTTGAAATCACTTGATGGTAAAATCCGGATGGTTCCAGATCATTTCAACTATCTTACCTGTCATAGGCAGGAGAATACGCAATCAGACGATAACCTGAAGGAGATACTGTTTGCCATGGAGAGCATGGGAATTCCTTCCATCTATCCAGTGCATCCAAGGAATCAGGAAGCTGCAAGACGGATCATGGAAAAGGACAGATTCAGGAACATACTGTTCGTGGAGCCTGTCGGCTATCTAGATTCAAACACACTGGTGAACAATGCACAGAGGATTGTCACCGATTCAGGCGGTGTCCAAAGGGAAGCCTTCTTTGCTGAGAAGCCTTGCATCACAGTCTTCGATTATGTCGTATGGCCTGAGACAATGGTGAATCATTGCAACCAGCTAGCCAAACCCGATGCGAAGGATATCCTGGATAAGTGCAAGAACAAGGCAGTATTTGATACACAATACAGACCTTTTGGGGATGGGCATGCTTGTGAGAGAATGTGTGATATTCTCAGAAAAGAGAATATATTGAGGTAAAAAATGAAATATGCACTGATAGGCTGCGGGAGAATTTCTCCCAACCATATAGCTGCCGCTCTGGCTAACAAGCTTGAGTTCGTTGCCGTCTGTGACATCAACGAGCAGATGATGGAGGACAAGATCCTCAAGTTCAGGCTTGATGAACAGAACGTGGCAAGGTATCACGATTACCGGGAGATGCTGAAGGAACAGAAACCGGACCTGGTCTCCATCTGCACAGAGAGCGGCAAGCATGCATCCATCGCCCTGGATTGTATCGATGCCGGGGCCAATCTCATCATCGAGAAACCAATCGCCCTTTCCATCAAGGATGCTGATGCCATCATTGAGAAGGCAAAGAAGAAAAAGGTGAAGGTTTGTGCCTGTCATCAGAACCGCTTCAACAAGTCTGTGGTGAAGATTCGTGAGGCCATGGAGGAGAATCGATTTGGGAAATTGATGCATGGGACCGCCCACATCCGGTGGAACCGTGGCAGGGACTACTATGACAGGGCCTCCTGGCGTGGGACCTGGGAACAGGACGGTGGTGCCCTTATGAACCAGTGCATCCACAATATCGACCTGCTCAGATGGATGATGGGAGACGAGGTTTCAGAGGTGTTTGCCTACACCGACAACCTTACTCATTCTTACATCGAGGCAGAGGATCTTGGTCTTGCCCTGGTGAAGTTTGCCAATGGTTCCTATGGGATTATTGAGGGGACCACCAACATCTACCCCCAGAACCTGGAGGAGACGCTCTACCTGTTTGGGGAAAAGGGGACTGTGAAGGCCGGGGGACAGTCGGTGAACATCATTGAGGAGTGGCGATTCGCCGACCTGTTGGATGACCCCGGAGAGGTCAAGACAACCTACCACGAGAACCCTCCCAACGTGTATGGGTATGGTCACACCCCATTGTTTGCCGATGTGATTGAGGCAATCAGGGACGACCGCCAGCCAATGGTAACAGCGGAGGCTGGGAAGCGGGCACTCGAACTGGTACTGGCCATCTACAAGTCTGCCGCCGAAGGAAAGCCGGTCAGGCTTCCCCTGGACAATTGTGCGACCATTGATTTCGCAGGGAGGTTCTCCTGATGGACTGGTATGTACACCCTTCTTCCTATGTTGATGACGATGTGATTATCGGCAAGGATACCAAGGTCTGGCACTTCTGCCACATACAGGGCGGAGCAAGGATCGGTGGAGGCTGTTCCCTTGGACAGAACGTGAATGTCTCGAACAACGTCATAATCGGGAATGGGTGCAAGATCCAGAACAACGTTTCCCTGTATGAGGGGGTAACGCTCGAGGACCATGTGTTCTGCGGGCCTTCCTGTGTATTCACAAACGATCTTACCCCGAGGGCAAAATACCCGAAGGGGAAGGCAGGCTATCTGAAAACTCTCGTACAAGAGGGTGCCTCCATCGGGGCGAATGCCACCATCGTCTGTGGGATAACCATCGGTAAGTGGGCACTCATCGGCAGCGGGGCGGTTGTCACCAAGGATGTCCCAGATTATGCCTTGATGGTTGGAGTGCCTGCACAGCAGAAGGGATGGGCCTGTGAATGTGGTTCCGTTCTGGATGAGAACCTGCATTGCAAGAGTTGCAGCAGGCAGTATGAGCAGAAGACAGGAGGCCTTGTCGAGAGGCAGGGGAACTGAGTATGGAATTTCGTGATCTCAAGAAGCAATACCAGATACTGAAGGCGGACATGGACAAGGCTGTCATCGAGGTGATGACGGAGTGCAATTTCATCAATGGCAGGCAAGTCAGGGAGCTGGAAGAACAGCTTGCTGCATATGTTGGGGTGAAACATTGCATCACCTGTGGGAATGGCACTGATGCGCTCTCCATGATGCTTATGGCTTGGGGGATCGGCCCAGGTGATGCGGTATTTGTCCCGGACTTTACCTTCTTCGCCTCTGGGGAGGTGGTCTCCTTCGAGGGAGCAACCCCTGTGTTTGTGGATGTGGACCCGGATACCTACAACATGGATCCAGAGAGCCTGGAGCAAGCCATCCTTGCGGTGGAGGCTGAAGGGAAACTCAAGGCGAAGGTGGTCATCCCTGTGGATCTGTTCGGTCTCCCTGCAGATTATGACCGGATCAACGAGATTGCCCACAGGCATGGCTTGAAGGTACTGGAGGATGGGGCCCAAGGCTTTGGGGGCATGTACAAGGGAAGGAAAGCCTGTTCCCTAGGGGATGCTGCAACCACTTCCTTTTTCCCAGCGAAGCCCCTTGGTTGTTATGGCGATGGTGGGGCAATTTTCACCAACAGTGACCAGGAAGCCGAGTACCTGAGATCGATTGCAGTGCATGGGAAGGGATCCTATAAATATGACAATGTCCGTATCGGATGGAACTCACGCCTTGATACCATCCAGGCGGCAGTCCTCCTGGTGAAATTCAAGGCGTTCCAAGCGTATGAGCTGGAAGCAGTGAATAAGGTGGCTTCCTGGTATACAAATACATTGGGGGATGCTGTGAAGACCCCGGTAGTCCCGGAAGGATGCTACTCCAGCTGGGCACAGTACACCATACAACTGGGCGATGAGAACCAACGGACTGAGATCCAGGTGAAACTGAAAGAGCAAGGGATGAGCGAAACACCACTATTATTATGAGTATTTTCCTGTACGGATTTGTTGGGGTAATCACCCTGATTGGTTGTGTCAATATCTTCAATACAATCAGTACCAATTTAATCCTGAGAACAAGAGAACTATCAGTGTTAAGGTCAGTGGGCATGACCAGAAAGGGAATCAGAAAAATGGTTTCCCTGGAAGGGGTTTTTTATGGAGCTACAGCAGCAGTATATGGGTCAGTAATCGGGTTAGGCCTGTCTTATCTGCTGTTTAAGATCCTCATTGACCTGAGAGAGTTTCCCTGGACTGTTCCCTGGAACAATGTGTTAACAGCAGTTTTGGGGGCCTTGCTGATTACATGGGCAGCAGGTTATCTGCCGCTGAAAAAGATTAACGGCAGGAATATTGTCGAGCAATTGCGAATGGAAGAGTAACACTTTCGGCTTTAGTAACATATAAAGGTGGCTTTTCTCATGAATAAGGTTTCTGGATTTTTGGTACTGGTAGTAAGTTTTATCATGGTAACGCTCTTCAGCCTGGAACAACCTTGTATCATTGATAATGTTCCAGACAGTGAAATTGTGGAGGAAATTGAGAACCAGGAACCAGATAACCAAAATAGCGCAGATGCCCCTGAAGAAGAAACAGAAACTCCGAAAGAGAACCAAAACCAGCAGAACCAGACAATATCTGAAGGTCCAATAGGTGTTGGTACATCAAAAGTCTATGAAATAAAAGGGAAATCTAACAAGTTGAGTGAAGAACAGCTGGCAAGTATGAGAAACTGGAGAACTGATATTGTCAAATTTGCAGGAGATCTTCCTGGTAAAGTATATATCAATGGTTTTACCAATGAAAAAATGGTCTGCTTAACCTTTGATGATGGCCCAGACGGTAAAATTACCCCACAGGTACTTGATGTTTTAAAAAAGCATCATGTGAAAGCCAGCTTTTTCTTCATAGGACATAAACTTGACGAACACCCGGATGTGGTAAAAAGGGCTTACCAGGAAGGGCACCTGGTTTTAAGTCATACCTGGAGCCACGAAAAGTTAACATCAAAAAATCACGAAGAAATCGAACAGGAAATCTTATTAACGGAAAACAAGTTGTTTGATTTAATTGAGAAAAGACCAGCTTTCATACGACCACCTTTTGGGGAAATAGATAGCAAGGTTACGGCAGTGATCAATGACAATGGTGGGAAGGTTATCTTGTGGTCGATCGATACACTTGATTGGTCACAGATGGAAAAAGATAATATCAGCAAAAATGTAACTGAGAACGTAAGACCTGGCGATATCATCCTGATGCACTGTAATGATGACAAAACAGCAACAGTTGAGGCGCTGCCTCAAATTATCACCAGTCTACGGCAGAAGGGTTACCATTTTGTTGATTTGGGGGAAATGCTGCAGATTAACCCATATCAATAAAGCCCTTCCAGCCACAGCGGGGCAATAAGCACAGATATTAAATCACTAAAGTGGTTTTTCCTTTCTGCTTGATCAAGGGGCAGTTGGAAAGCTCACTGACAAGCTGAAACACTGCCTTATCTTTCTGTTTTGCCTCAACCATAACATCCAGGTGTTCACAATGATCTCGTGCCAGTATAAGAAAGGGATAGAGATCTTCTGGATTGATGAAATCATGGTGGTGTCGGGGCGCACATTCACTCTTAGGACTGGAAATATGGATCTTAGGTGGAAGACCTGTCCCCTCCCAGGTTGCAAAAACATCGTCAATGATATCCTCAGGATTTTCCCCGTTGTTGTTGCAGTGATGGTGGTGCAGGTCGAGGACCAAGGGAAGGGATAATTTCTGGCACAGTTCGAGAACATCGACTGCTGTAAAAATTTTGTCGTCATTTTCCAGGGTAAGCCGCTGTATAATTTTTTGAGGAACACGGCGTATGTTACTGCAAAAGCGTTCCAAATCGGCATCGTTATCTTTGCCGTCCAGTATCTTTGCGGCACCGGCGGCAT
>CALGIY010000220.1 GCA_937914965.1 uncultured Thermoanaerobacteraceae bacterium
CCCTACCGTCTGTCACCAAGGGCAGGAAAGCAACTGTTTCCTGCAGCTTTGCTACCAATGCCCCGTAAGACAAGTAGAGAACACCAACAGCTATCAACGCCCCGATAAAGCCGAGGAAAATTCCCTCCAGTAAAAAGGGCCAGCGTACAAACCAGTCGGTTGCCCCTACATATTTCATAATGTTAATCTCCCGCCGCCTAGCAAACAGGGTCAGCCGAATAGTAGTAGCGATCAGGAAAACAGCACAGATACCCAGCAAAGCGATAATCACCAGTCCAATGGTATGGACCCAATTGGTGAGTTTGAACAGCTTCTCCACCACTTCCTGGCCGTAACGAACATTATCCACTCCCGGCAGTCTGCTGAGTTCAGATGCTACAGCAGTCACCTGTTGTGGTTTCTGGGTCTCGATTCTGTACGCATCAGGAAGCGGGTTTTTGTCGCCAAGGCTGTCACGCAGCTCAGTACCATTTCCCATCTGACCTTCCAGAGATTTCAAAGCTTCTTCCTGGGAAACAAACTCTACTTCTTTCACCCCGGAGATCCTGCTAATCACCGGATCCAACGATTCGACTTCGGTCTCTGAGAGATTCGATTTCAGGAAAACCATGATTTCGATATTGGACTCAACTGTACTGGCTATCTGGTCGGTATTCAGAACCAAAAGCAAACCAAATCCCAGTACAAACAGCGATACCGCTGTTGTACCTATTGCAGCAATATTTAGGAGACTGTTGCGTTTCAATGATCCGAATGCTTCCTGAAAAATATAGAACACATTTCTAAATAGCATTAGTGTATGCACCCCGGTGTTCGTCCCTTACGATTTCACCACTTTCCAGAGCAATAACCCTCTGAAGCATGGTATCGACAATTTCTTTGGCATGTGTTGCGATGATTACTGTAGTCCCTTTGCTGTTAATTTCCTTGAATATCTCCATGATCTCCCAGGATGTATCAATATCCAGGTTCCCTGTTGGTTCATCAGCAATGATTAGTGATGGTCGGTTTACCAGGGCCCGGGCAATGGCTGTTCGCTGTTGTTCCCCACCAGAAAGCTGTGAGGGATAGTCACTCATGCGTTTCTCGAGACCTACTTGCTTGAGAACTTCAGGAACCCGTTTCTTGATCTCGGACTGGCTGGTACCGATCACCTTCATGGCGAAGGCAACATTGTCGAATACCGTACGCTCTGGCAGCAGCCGGAAATCCTGAAAAACCATGCCGATCTGGCGGCGCAAACTAGGTACATCCCGCGGTTTCATCCTGCTTAAACTGCGGCCGTTAATATAAATCTGTCCTTTGGTAGGTATATCCTCCTTGAAGATCAGTTTGATCAACGTCGATTTACCCGCCCCGCTGTGCCCCACGATGAAGACAAACTCTCCTTTTTTGATCTGCAGAGATATTCCCGTAAGGGCCTTAACACCATTAGAGTAAATCTTGGATACATTGAAAAAGCTGATCATATTACCACCCCAGTTGCAAAATGTCAAAATATTTCCCCAAATAGAAAACAACTTCCCTAATGGAAGTTATTTTCGACATTAAGACAAGATATCCTCTTTGTTTTATCTTTTAATTAATTACCTCAGTTGGTCTTAAGTGGATCACCGCTTTTTACACCGGTCCCGGACACCATGCACCGCCTTAACGAGATGTTCACTCGTTAAGCCAAAAGCATCCAGCAACTCCTCGGGACTACCCGATTCTCCAAAGCGGTCCTCTACACCTACCCGTACCATGGGGACAGGGCATTGCTCACCGAGGACTTCAGCCACCGCACTCCCTAATCCCCCGTAGATTGAATGCTCCTCTGCGGTCACCACAGCACCTGTTTTCTCGGCCAATTTTACAATTGTCTCCCGATCAAGCGGCTTGATTGTAGAAACATCGACAACAGCCACATCCAAACCCTCTACTGAAAGTTGTGCCGCTGCCTCTAATGCTTTAGAGACCATGATCCCTGCAGCAAAAATGACGGCATCCTCACCTTCTCTGAGGATCGCTGCTTTTCCGATCTGGAACTGGTAGTCATCCCCGAAGAGATCCGGAAAAGCTGGTCGCCCGAGCCTGATATACACAGGGCCCCGGAAGGCAACTGCAGCTGTTACCGCCTGGACAGCTTCCACAGCATCCGCCGGAACAATCACCGTCATATTGGGAAGGGTTCGCATCAAAGAAATATCTTCAATGGTCTGGTGGGTTGCCCCATCCTCCCCTACAGTAAGCCCGGCATGAGTAGCGATAATCTTCACATTGAGACCAGGATAGGCGATAGCATTACGTACCTGGTCATACGCCCGGCCTGTGGCAAAAACCGCAAAGGTACTGGCGCAGGGGATCTTACCAGCCAGAGCAAATCCAGCAGCGGTCCCCATCATATTCTGCTCAGCTATACCCATGTTAAAAAAACGATCCGGATAATTTTTGCCGAAGTCTTTAGTTTTTGTCGAACCCGAGAGGTCAGCATCAAGCACAACCAGATCCGGGCAGCTCTTTCCCAGTTCCACCAGCACACGGCCATATGCCTCACGCATCGAACTCTTACTCTGCATGTTTATTGTCCCCCTTAAAATCAGTACCTGCGCCAATCTCGGCTAGTGCTTGAGCTGTTTGTTTCATATCTGGCGCTTTGCCATGCCATCCAGCTGCATTTTCCATAAAAGAGACACCTTTCCCTTTGACAGTCCTCGCGATAATCATGGATGGCATGTCATGTATCGTCTTAGCCCAATCAAAGGCAGCGATCAGGTCCTGGAAGTCATGCCCGTCTACCTCGCGCACTGCCCAACCAAAAGAACGCCACTTATCAGGGAAAGGCAGGGGTGACATTACCTCTGTGATGGGACCATCGATCTGGAGACCATTGAAGTCAAGGACAGCAGTAAGATTACCTGCCCGGTAGTGGGCCGCGGCCATAGCTGCTTCCCAAACTTGCCCCTCTTGGCTTTCACCATCACCCAGCAAAACATAAACACGATAATTCCGCCGATCAAGCCTTCCCGCCAATGCAGTTCCCAATCCCATGGACAATCCCTGTCCAAGCGACCCTGTCGAGGCCTCGACTCCGGGCACCATTCCCCAAGGTGGATGTCCCTGTAGGCGTGTTCCCAACTTCCGGAGAGTTAATAATTCCTCTCTGGGGATAAAACCCCGCTCTGCAAGAGCAGCATAGAGAAGTGGTGCAGCATGGCCTTTGCTTAAAATAAAACGGTCCCTGTCGGGCCACTGGGGGTCCTCCGACTTTAACCGCAGGACATGGAAATACAAGGCCGTCACTATTTCGACACTAGACAGGCTGCCGCCGGGGTGCCCAGACCTAGCTTCTGCCAACATCTTGATGATGTCTTCCCTGATGGCCTGCGCTTTTGTTTGCAGACCCCCGATCAGTTCATCCTGTACTTCCGACATAAATATGCCTCCTCACCTAGTACTCTTTTTCCTGATAATTTTTGAATCCTTCCCCTAACACATCATGGGCATCAGTTATAAAAACAAAAGCACGGGGATCGATCTTATAGATAACTTTCTTTAAACGGCTCTCCTCTGTCCTTCCAACCACACAGATGAGCACCGGACGATCTTCCCCTGTATACATACCCCGGCCTTCCAGGGCTGTGACGCCGCGCCCCAACTCCTGAAAGATTCCCTGGGCGATTTCCTCTGATTTTCCGGAAACAATATATACGGCTTTCGCAAAGCTGATCCCTTCCTGCACCAGATCAATTACCTTACTGGTAATCAAAAGAGACAGCAGCGCATAAAGAGCCAATTCGACATTAAAAAAAATAGCAGCCAGGCTAATTACTATGAAATCTGCCACCAGCAAACCCTGGCCAACAGTCACAGGTAAATATTTGTTAATCAAGCGGGCTACCAGGTCAGTGCCGCCGGTGGTCCCACCAGCTTTAAGAACAATTCCCATCCCAAACCCTGAAATAATCCCACCGTAGATTGACGACAATAAAACATCACTGGTCATCACCAATACTTGGGTTGTCAATAACTCGACAAAGACCGAGGTGACCAATGCCCCGTAAACACTCCGGATGAAAACACGCCACCCCAGTTCCCGGAAGGATAGAAGGAACAAAGGGATGTTTAAAACCAGTAGTGTCCACCCGACAGGAAGCCTGAACAGGTGGAATAAGATCGTGGCCAACCCACTCACCCCGCCGGCTGCGATCTTATTGGGGACTAAAAAAATATCGAGGGCTAGCGCAATAACCACAGACCCCACGGTAATCCAGATATATGGTGCAATTAATTTACGCAAGCGCAAAGATTACCACTCCGTCCAGAGATTACCCTGAGATTATTGTTACCAAAAACATTTTTTTCAGCCAGTCAATACTTTTTCAAAATTTCTCCGTTGTGCTATTCCATTCCTGCCTGTTACTAAAAATCAATGTCCCGGGACGGGGATACCCGGGACATTGTTCAAATATCCATTTTACCATCCTATAGTGTTCTTATAAGCTACCGGATCAGGTTTGGCTTGAATTTCTGAGATAGGCATCCATAAAGGTATCAATCTCCCCATTCATCACAGCCTGAATATTCCCCACTTCAACCCCTGTCCGGTGGTCTTTCACCATAGTATATGGCTCGAAAACATAGGAACGAATCTGGTTTCCCCAGGCAATTTCCCTTTGTTCCCCCCGAAGCTTCGCCAGTTCTTCCTCCTGTGCATGCC
Organism: uncultured Thermoanaerobacteraceae bacterium; assembly: GCA_937914965.1. Classification (GTDB taxonomy): domain Bacteria; phylum Bacillota; class DSM-12270; order Thermacetogeniales; family Thermacetogeniaceae; genus CALGIY01. The sequence continues at coordinate 4,700 of CALGIY010000220.1, forward strand.
TTTTTAAAGCCAGCAGTTGTGAGTGCAGCATTTTCATAGCCCGCAGCCGGTTGGCCAGTTGGGAGCGCTCGCTCTGACACTGTACAACAGTTCCAGTAGGGAGATGAGTTATCCTAATCGCTGAGTCCGTTTTATTAACATACTGTCCTCCTGGACCGCTTGCCCTGTAGGTATCCACACGCAGGTCATCTGAATTTATTTCGATCTCCGCACCCTCTTCCACCTCCGGAATTACATCCACCGAAGCAAAAGAGGTATGGCGCCTTCCCGAAGAATCAAAGGGAGAGATCCGGACAAGACGGTGCACTCCCCGCTCAGCCTTCAAATACCCGTAAGCATTACGTCCAGACACTAAAAAGGTGACACTTTTAATTCCTGCCTCATCCCCTGGCAGGTAATCAAGCACCTCTACCTCGAATCCATGCTGTTGAGCCGCCCAGCGTGCATACATCCGAGAGAGCATTTCTACCCAATCCTGGGCCTCGGTCCCACCTGCTCCAGCATGTAGAGAAACTAGGGCATTCCTCTTGTCAAAGGTGTCCCCAAATAGGTTTTCCTGCTCCCACCTATCGAAGGCAGCGGACAGTTCACTCAAGCCCTGCTCCAACTCTTCCGCCAGTTCCCTGTCACCGGATTCGTCAGTTAATTCTAGCAGAACCTTAAGCTCCTCCAACTCATACCTCATCTGCTCGTATCGGGATAGGTCTTCTTTGAGCGAAGACGCAGTTTGGAGGATTTCCCTCGCCTTTTCGGGTACATCCCATAAATTTGGTTTTGCTGTCAGCATTTCCAATTCTTTTAGTTTTTTCTGCTTGGCCTCTACGTCAAAGAGAGCCCCTTATTTCTTTAAGTTTGTTGTCCAGCTGATCCAGATCTCTCCGATATTCACTCAACATCAAAACCACCTCTACTCTGTAAGAAATCGATATTCTTTCATCATCTCCGCTTGGATACGGGCATGATGGTAATTTTCCGCAATATTCCGTCCGATGCCGTAACCTGCTCTCACCTGTAGTCCTGTTTTCAATTTGATGACAGCAGCCGCCCTTTTGATCATATCTTCGAGAATTTCAGGTTCTTGGACCTCGGTTACAACAGCGTATTCATCCCCTCCGATAAGCGCAACAAGATCCCGCGCTCTTCCACCCCAGGTGATCCTTACCTGGGAACGCAGCAGCTGCAAAATAGCAGCTTTCATGCTTTGAACCTCATACTCTGTATGCATCTTCACAAAGCTTCCAAACGCTCTCAAGTCCAAGAGTATGACCGATTCCTTTCCGGTCAATGATACACCCAAAACTTCCAGGCGGGGGTCATCCTCTCCGGTGAGCCCGATCACTAAGTCACGCACAACCTCATATTCTATCCGTTGGGGTTCTAATCCCAAACAAGATATCCCGCGAAACTTCCTCTCGATGGCACATAACTGATCGAGAATGGCGACAACCTGCGTTAGATTACCACCTGGTGCGGCGTACTGCGCCGGCTTGTAATGAGAAATGTCCATCTTAATAATACTGCTAATCTTGAGGGCATCGCAAACCAGATTCAAAGGCCACGGCCTGATTTTTACATGGTGGTGTAGGGCAACACCCTCAAGTACACTAGGCGAACTGGTATACTTTTTAGCTATTTGGTAACTCAACCCAACATGGTCGTGAAAAGGCACCACCCATTCTGCCCACTTCATCCCAGGATAGTAACGCAAATAGGATGGTACCCTCCCCTTGTGGACCGCAGTTACTTCAAAAAAACGATCATCCACTTCCTGACCCTTGCCGACGTCATGTAAAATGACCACGGTGATCAGGTCCTCTCTAGTAATTTTCAGGATGTCTAGTATGTTATTTGGTATGGAAGCAGCTAATTCTACCATTCGGGTCGTATGGAGTAGTTGGTTTTCCCCGACAGATACAAGTTCGGAGAGGTGCATAAGTTCATTAACCTGAAAAAACCGCTCCAGATAGGGGACGATATGGGGTTTAGTTACTCGCAGCAGGGTTTCACAAAGAAGTTCCCTCCTGAAGTGCTTACCCATGTCTATCCCATTTGGGTCAGGCTTTCCTTCCTCTTTGTTAGAGGTGCTCTCCCCCACGGGCCCCGCCTCCATCTCATTAGGTCAATCCTGTTTGCCGCAACAGCGCTTATACTTCTTCCCACTCCCACAGGGACAGGGGTCATTTCGCCCTACCTTCTGCCCTACCCTTATTGGTGAGCGTGGAGCATCTTCACCGCGGTTTTCGGCAACATGGTGCACCCGCCGCTCAGGCTCCGGGGGTGCTAACCGGACCTTATATAGATAGCGTACTACATCATCCTGGATAGCGTTGATCATTTCCTGAAACATGTTATAGGCCTCAAACTTGTATTCTACAAGGGGGTCTTTTTGGCCATAAGCCCTCAGCCCGATCCCCGTGCGCAGTTGGTCCATGGCATCCAGGTGGTCCATCCATTTGGTATCCACAACTCGCAGCAAAATAAAACGCTCTAAATCCCGCATGTTGCTGGTACCCAGTTCCTCTTCCCTGTCCTGCCAGTGCTCTAAAGCTTCATCCATCAACCGCTCTTGGATCGCTTCACGGGTACCTAGTTCCTGCAGTTCACCAGCAGATACCGCTTCTGGGCGAAGAAAAATCTGCTCCCCGTACTTAACTAGCTCTTCCAGGTCCCAGTCTTCGGAGTACTTCCCTTCTGCTGTATACTGCTCCACAGCAGTCTCAATAACCTGATAGATCATCTCCTGCAGTGACTCCTGCAGGTCTTCACCCATGAGGACCCGGCGACGCTGACTGTAGATAACCTCACGCTGCTGGTTCATCACATCATCATATTCGAGGACATGTTTACGCATGTCGAAGTTGCGGTTCTCTACCTTCTTCTGGGCAGATTCTATGGAACGGGTCACCAGCTTGTGCTCCACAGGAACGCTGTCATCCATCCCCAATTTATCCATGACCCCAGCGATGTTGTCCGAACCGAAAAGCCGCATCAGGTCGTCTTCCAAGGAAGCATAGAAACGTGAAGCCCCGGGATCGCCCTGGCGCCCCGCCCGGCCACGCAGCTGGTTGTCAATCCGCCGGCTTTCATGGCGTTCAGTCCCAATGATATGTAAACCTCCCAGGGCAACCACCTGCTCATGCTCGGCATCTGTTTCCTTTTTGAACCTGGCCACAAGCTGGCGGTACTGTTCTCGTACCTGGGCTACATCATCAGAGGATGGCTTGCTGCACGCTGAGGCTTCAGTCACAACCTCCGGGTCAACACCCTGGCGCAGCAACTCCTCCTTGGCCAAGTATTCCGGGTTCCCTCCGAGAATAATATCTGTCCCTCGCCCGGCCATGTTCGTTGCCAGGGTTACCATCCCCAACCGTCCTGCCTGGGCAACGATCTTGGCCTCCTGTTCATGATACTTGGCATTCAATACCTGGTGCGGTATTCCCTCGCGTTTTAATAGTTTGCTTAAAACCTCGGATTTTTCGATAGAGATGGTACCTACCAGCACAGGTTGACCGCGTCTGTGAGACTCAGCAATTTCTTCTACTGCTGCTAAAAACTTTCCCTGTTCAGTGCGATAGATGGCATCTGGGTAGTCGTGGCGAATCATGGGCTTATGGGTTGGGACCACTACCACATCTAGGCCATAGATTTTTCGAAACTCATCCTCTTCAGTGGCCGCAGTTCCTGTCATCCCTGCTAGCTTGTCATACATCCGGAAGTAGTTCTGAAAGGTGATGGTAGCGAGTGTCTGGGACTCCCGCTCAATATGCACCCCTTCCTTTGCTTCAATAGCTTGATGCAGCCCTTCACTGAAGCGCCTACCAAACATTAGACGACCGGTAAACTCGTCCACAATAATTACCTGCCCGTCCTTCACCACATACTCACGGTCCCTCTTCATCAGAGCATGGGCGCGCAGTCCCTGGTAAACATGGTGCGCCAGTTCTAAATTATCTTCGTCAGAAAGGTTTTCTACACCAAGCAGGCCCTCCGCTTTTCCAGTACCATCTTCAGTCAAGGCAACTGTCTGCAGCTTTTCATCCACCTGATAATCGGTATCTTTTTGTAGTTTCGGAATAACCCGGGCAATCTTGAAGTAAAGGTCTGTGGGTTTATCTGCCTGGCCGGAGATAATCAAAGGTGTTCTGGCCTCATCGATCAATACGGAGTCAACCTCATCGATGATTGCATAATACAATTCCCTTTGCACCAGCTGCTCTTTA
>CALGIY010000221.1 GCA_937914965.1 uncultured Thermoanaerobacteraceae bacterium
CGGTGAGTCAGGCCGGCGCCAATCCCTGCCCGCCCATTGTCGTCGGGGTCGGCATCGGGGGCAGCATGGAAAAAGCCGCGTTGCTGGCAAAGAAGGCATTGATGCGGCCCATCGATCAAAGCCACCCTGATCCATATTATAAGGCTCGGCGCGACAATACTGCGATTATTGCTCTTAACTGTGTATCCCCTTGCAAAAATGGATTCTGTGCTTCCTTCAATACCGGGCCATCTGCCGATATGGGTTTTGACCTGAGCCTGACCGACCTCGGTGACAAGTATATTGTGGAGGTTGGCAGTGCCAAAGGTAAGGAACTGGCAGCTGGTCTAAGTGCTGCCTCAAATGAGGACTATATTGCCAGGAACAGGACATTAAGGGCAGCTCAGCAGCAGATTACCAGGCGCATTGACGCTGATAACCTCGATGTACTGCTTCACCAGAACTATGATCATCCGGTGTGGCAGGAGGTCAAAGAGGAATGTCTGGCTTGCGGTTCCTGTACCAGCGTTTGCCCGACCTGTTACTGCTTTGGAGTGCAGGACTATGTTGACCTGACACTGGAGAAGGGCGAGCGGCAGCGGTTCTGGGATTCCTGCATGTTCTACGAGTTCTCCCGGGTAGCCATGAACCATGTCTTTGTACCGGATAGAGAAGCACGGATCAAGCAGAGAATGTACCACAAGCTCACCTATTTTCAGCAGCAGTTCGAAGCCCCAGGCTGTGTAGGCTGCGGCCGCTGTGTGGCTACCTGTGTCAAGCACATCGACCCAGTCGATATCGTGGCCAGGATCCAGGCCAACCCCAACCCGGAGAAAGATGTAAAATTGTATACACCGCCGGAAAAGAAGGTAACCCCGGAGGTCAACCCCTGGGAGCCTCAGAAGGCTGTAATTAAGGCGGTTAAAGATCAAACACCAGATGTGCGTACCTATACTTTCTCTTTTGCTGATCCGGAGGTACAGGAATCCTATACGTATGATCCTGGTGTATTCAACCTGATCAGCGTTTTTGGGCTCGGGGAATCTGCCATTTCCATCAGCTCTTCTGCTGATCTCAAGGGCAGCTTCGAGCACACCATCCGTGCGGTTGGTAATGTGACCAACGCTTTGGCCGAGCTCAAAGAGGGGGATGTCGTCGGTATCCGCGGTCCCTTTGGCTTTGGCTGGCCTGTTGAGGAAGCAAAAGGGAAAGATGTGCTCCTGGTTGCAGGTGGTATCGGCCTTGCACCGCTGCGCCCGGTGATCAAGCACATCCAGGCTCACCGCGACGAGTACGGCAAATTTGAGATTCTGTACGGATCTAGGACACCGGAAGGTATGCTCTTCACCGATGAATACGATGAATGGCGCAGGATGCCTGATACCAGGCTGCACCTGACCGTTGATATGGTCCCGCCAGGAGTAGAATGGGGACACAATATCGGTGTTGTTACCACATTATTTAACAATATTTCAGTCGACAAAGAGAATACCATCGTTGTTACCTGCGGCCCCGATATCATGATGAAGTTCGTGGTTCTTGACCTCTTGAAGCGTGGCTGGAGCCCTGAGCAGATTTATGTTTCTCTGGAACGGCGCATGAGCTGCGGGATCAAGAAGTGTGGTAACTGCCAGATGGGTCCAGTTTTCGTCTGCCAGGATGGCCCTGTATTCAGATATGCTGATATCAAGGATCTCCCCGGCGGAGTCTTTTAAGGAGGTGTGCTAGGTGGCGAAACCAACAGTTGCATTTTTTAAGTTTAGTTCCTGCGCTGGATGCCAGCTTTCAGTGCTCAACCTGGAGCCTGTTTTGCTGGACCTCGTGGGTACGATAGATATCCGTTATTTCGTAATGGCCAAGCGGGAAAACTTCGAGGGGCCATATACAATCGGGTTTGTTGAAGGCGCTGTAACCTCTCCGAAAGAGCTCCTGGAACTCAAGAAAATCCGCGAAGAATGTAGTATTCTGGTGGCAATGGGTTCCTGCGCCTGTCACGGAGGTCTGCCATCGATCAAGAACTACTGCGGCATGACCCAAAAAGAGATGGAGGAGAAGGTTTACACCGAACTGTGGGACCTGAATTCAATCCCTGCCTATGGAATTGACTACTATGTTAAGGTAGATGCTTACCTGCGTGGCTGCCCCATGGACAAGGGGGAATTTGTTGAACTGGTCAAGAGCGCACTCAAGGGTGTCAACCCGCTGTTCCGGAATCACAGCATTTGTAATGAATGCAAACTGAAAGAGAACAACTGCCTGCTATTACAGGGTATTCCCTGTATGGGCCCTGTCACTGCAGCAGGTTGTGGTGCCCAATGCCCCAGCCGTGGACGGGGTTGTGAAGGCTGTCGTGGACCTGCCAGTGACTGTAATGCCGCCTCTCTGGCCAGGACCTTTGCTGACATCGGTCTTTCCAAGGACGATGTGGTGCGGAAGTTCCGCAAGTATGCGGGGAACACACCAGAGTTTAGCAAAGGAGCTGAGGCATTATGAGCGATCGGAGAGTATTTGTTGACTATATAGCACGGACTGAGGGCGACGGCGCCATTGATATTATCATTGGGCCCAATGGGGAAATAAAAAAGGCTCGCTGGGAAGTATGGGAACCACCAAGGTTCTTTGAGTCCTTTATGATCGGCAGGAAATATGATGAGGTTCCTGAAATCGTCCAGCGGATCTGCGGTATTTGCCCCCATGCACATCACCTGGCTGCAGTAAAAGCTGTAGAGCGGGCCATGGGCGTCAAGGTCAGCAGGCAGACTAATTTGCTGAGGGAACTGCTGCACTATGGGGACTGGATTCAGAGCCATACTCTGCATGTTTACTGCTTGGCAGCACCAGATTATCTTGGCTATGAGAGTGTTCTGGCTATGGCCGGGGATGCGGATCTGCTTCCGATTGTCAAACAGGCTCTGGCTTTGAAGCGCTTGGCTAATGATATGAGTGTAGTGATTCAGGGCAATGAGATTCAGAATAGGACATCTGTAGTGGGCGGTTTTACCTCTGTTCCATCTGCATCTGATCTCAAGAAACTCCAGGAGCAGCTGAAGGAAGCCAAGGAATTTGCCTTTGGTACTGCGAAATTAGCCGCACAGCTGGCATCTCAGTCTCCATATCCGGATCTCGTCCGCAAGTGTGAGCATGTAGCTCTCCATAATGAGGAAAAGTATCCCATCAATGAGGGGCGGCTTGTTTCTACAGAGGGTCTGGATGTTCCGGATTGGGAATACCCCCAGTGGATTCTTGAGAAGCATGTACCAGGGTGCAACTGCCTACATGCTGTGATCAAGGGGCGGGATTCCTTAATGGTAGGCCCACTTGCTCGGGTCAACAACAACTTTGACCAGCTATCTGCTGATGCCAAGGCTGTGGCAAAAGAAGTCGGGTTCTCTGCACCGAGCTTCAACCCGTTCCATAGTATTATCGCCAGGGCGCTGGAGACTCTCCATGCTATTGATACATCAATTGCTTTGATTGATGAGCTTGGTGAGCCCAAATACGAAGAACCCAAGTACGAGATCAAAGCCGGCGAAGGCTATGCCATCACCGAGGCAGCTCGCGGTATCTGCTGCCATGGTGGCAAGATCGATAAGGACGGCGTTTGTAAGGCTTGGGATATCGTGGCTCCGACATCCAGGAATGTCTACAACCTGGAAAAGGACTTCGAATACTTTGTGCCCAAGCTGCTCAACCTATCTGATGAAGAACTGACTCTGAAGTGCGAGATGATGATCAGGAACTACGACCCATGCCAGTCCTGTGCTACGCACTCCATCAAGGTCAATCTGCGTCGGGAGGGCTAAATGGGATCTGAGTGTAACATTATCTGCTGCGGTAATCTCTACTCATCAGATGACGCTGTAGGTTTGCACGCAGCATGGAAATTAAAGACGATGAAGCTCCCTGAAGGGGTTCAAGTGATTGAGGCCGGAACACCTGGCCTCAATCTCCTTGATCTCTGGGAGGGACACGAAAAAGTGATTATTGTCGATGCGGTGATGAGTGGAGCTGTTCCCGGCACCATTCATGTTTTTGATGGTTCGTCCTTACCACCGCGGGATGCCCTTCCTTTGTGTCTTCACGGCTTTAATGTGATCGATGCCATTGATTTGGCCCGGTCTCTAGGGAAACTGCCAGAGGAACTGAGGATTGTAGGGATCGAGATCCTCACCGAGGAGGCCTATTATGAGGGGCTTTCTGAAAAGGTGGAAGCAGCGGTGGAACCCGCCTGCAGACGGGTTTTCGAAGAAGCAGAAAAAATGCTCGAATAGAAAAACAGGCGGCTCCTCGCCTGTTTTTTTACCAAACGGTGCCAGGCACCTGGGATTAACTGGTATTCTTTTTCCAGCGACTAACCACCACTGCCAACCACCAATACTGGTTGCGCAATCAGGTGGATTGGCTTAAAATTAAAGATGTACGGATAATAAAGGAAAATGGTGGTGGTTTAGATGCATGAACTGTCACTGATGTTGGGAGTAGTGGATATGCTGCGGAGGAGCGCAGCAGAGAACAATATCGAAAAGATCACCAAGGTGATGCTGGCGGTGGGCGATATGACCATGGCTGCTCCAGATGCTCTGCAGTTTGCTTTTGAGTCCTTTAAGGATGAAGATCTTTTTAAAGATGCTGTTTTAGAGATTCGAAAAGAACCGGTGCGCGGGGAGTGCAAGGACTGCCATCACAACTTTGATATCAAAGATTTTGTGTTCCTCTGCCCCTCCTGTTCCAGTCCTAATGTGCGGGTGGCTTCGGGGAGAGAGCTTTACATCGATTATTACGAAGGAGATTAAAAAAGATGGTAAAAGTGAGAATGGCAGCCCCGGTGCTGCAGCAAAATGATGAAGTTGCCAAGGAGAACCGGGAACTCTTTCGTGAAAAACACCTCTTTGTGCTCAATCTGATGAGTTCACCAGGTTCGGGGAAGACCAGTGTCCTAGAGAAAACCATTGAACGCCTGTCCGGCCGCTTGAAGCTGGGGGTGATCGAGGGGGATATCTATACCACCAGGGATGCGGAGCGCATCGAGAAGTGTGGGGTACCGGTGGTCCAGATCAATACTGCGGGTTCCTGCCACCTGGATGCCAGGATGATCAAGCCTGCGCTCGATGACTTTGACCTGGATACACTCGATATCTTAATTGTTGAAAATGTGGGTAACCTGGTCTGTCCTGCCGAATTTGACCTGGGAGAGGATGCCCGGGCAGCAGTTTTAAGTATTACCGAGGGCAATGACAAACCCATGAAGTACCCATTGGTTTTCCGGGAATCCCAGGTGGTGCTGATCAACAAGACCGACCTCCTTCCCTATACTGACTGCGATATTGAACTTATGGAGAAGGAATTAAAACAGATTAATCCTGAACTTGAGCTCTTCCGGGTTTCAGCGCGAATTAATGAAGGATTCGAACCATGGATCACCTGGCTGGAGGAACAGGTTAAAATAAAGAAAAATTAGAAGGGGTGGACACCAGAACGCCCCCTTGCCCAATCTTGGTTTAAATTTCTTCTGCGTCAGGGGGTATGAACCTCTTGACAGGAGCACTATGATCAGGCATAATGATATTTGTCGATGCGGGGTGGAGCAGTGGTTGGCTCGTCGGGCTCATAACCCGAAGGTCGCTGGTTCGAATCCAGTCCCCGCTACCAAGATTGGTCTGGCGGTGTAGCTCAGTTGGCTAGAGCATGCGGTTCATACCCGCAGGGTCGCTGGTTCAAATCCAGCCGCCGCTACCATACGGCCCGTTGGTCAAGTGGTTTAAGACACCGCCCTTTCACGGCGGTAACAGGGGTTCGAATCCCCTACGGGTCACCAATTAAATATGCGGGTGTAGCTCAATGGTAGAGTTCCGGCCTT
>CALGIY010000222.1 GCA_937914965.1 uncultured Thermoanaerobacteraceae bacterium
AAAATACGGTAGGGCCCGCCTTCAAATCTATCTTCCGCCAATTTCGAGAAAATGCCGGTAGGCTGGCACTGGGCTCGGAAAAAAAACGTAAATTCGTATCCTCCATGGGGCAGATCGCACTATGGAAGAGACTAAATTGCCAGACACCTAATTTGACAAACCAATGGAACGTGACGATCTCTTTGACCTTTCCCCTATCCCCATGTGGATATTAGACAGAGCAGACCATTGTTTCCTTGCAGCAAACAGGGAGGCCCAGGGGCTCTATGGGTTTTCCCTCAATCAGCTCACGGGCATGGCCCTGAAGGACGTCCTTGCGGATCCGGACACCGAGATAAAGGATCATAGCACCGGAATTGCCGAAGGGATTGTCCAAAGGCACCGAAACCGGGATGGGGGGACCTTCTATCTTAGGCTCAACACTGCCCCAGTCACATATGCTGGCAGGGCGGCAATTCTGGTAGCCGCAGTAGAGGTCGAACAGGACCCTCGTCCACTTATAGACCAGAACAAGGACCTTGGCGCCCATTCGTTGCTCGACGGTGCAGGAAAATTCATGTTCGCGGACCTCGACCACTGCAGGTTGTTGGGATGTGCCCCGGGGGAGCTATTGGGCCGTAAACTCCTCGATTTTTTACATCCGGAGGAAAGAAGGCTCTTCTCAGGGCTCCTTGAAAGTCTCATGCAAGGGGGATCGTTCCCATCGGGGACCTATGCACTCATCCGTGAGGACGGTGAGCGGAGGTGGATGGCATGCGACCTTTCTGTTGTTTCGACCTATGGAAAGGGAAAGGCCATCAAGGTCGTGCTCTGGGACGTGACCGAAAAGACCGAACGCCAGCTGCACGAACAGGCCCTCGAGCGGATCGAGAGGGGGATAACCGAAGCTACATCGTTAGAGACACTCGTCGATAAGGCCATCCAGGCCGTCCTTGGACTGCAGGAGGTCAGAACGGCAGAGATCTGGATCGTGTCCTCGGATCCTTCTTCCCTTGGCCTGAGGGGCAGGGCAAGCAAGCGGGATGGTCAATACCTGTTAGAGGGGTTTTCACCGAGCTTCAGTTGCAGGAAGGGGGAGGGCATGCCCGGAAGGGTTTGGATGGAAATGGGGCCTGTCACCGCGCGATACGCCCCTCCGGGAAACCAGACTGCCTTTGGGGTCCCGATCCTAGCCGAGGGAAAGTTCCTGGGATGCCTGATATGCTACTCAACCGGACCGCTGGAAAGGCTGGAGGCCACTGGACCTTTCTTGGAAAGGGCAGCTCCCCGGATCGCTGAACCGATTGCCCATAAATTGAAGGAGAGCGAATACCGGATGCTCTTCGACATATCCCCCGACCCGCACTGTATCATCGGTCGGGACGGCCAAATAGAGATGTGCAACAGCGCCTTTTCCGCACTGGTAACGACCGATGGGGCAATTTCCACTGGCAGCACCGTCCTTCAATTTGTGCACCCCGAGGACATCATGCGAGCAAAGAGGGATTTCATTTCCATGGTCAACGGATGGAGCACCGGTCCATACCGCTGCAGGGTCGCCACCGCTGAGGGCCATTTGCGCACGTTGCTCTGGTCTGCTGCCATCTCGCGAGAGTCCATGCGGATCGTCGCCGTAGGAAAGGACGTTACCGATCAGGACAGAGCAGAGCAGGAACTCCATGGGGCCCTCAAGAAGCTCCAAAATGCCCAGAAGATAGCTAAGCTGGGCTATTGGTTCCGGCCGGTCGACTCCCAGATCTCGAATTGGAGCGAGGAGACCTACAGTATCTATGAGCGCGTCCCCGGCACATTCGTACCCTCCATGGAGAACCTAAGAAACACCTTCTTTCCCGATGACCGCCACCTGATAGAGAAGGACCCTGCGCTCCTTCTGGAACCAAATGCCGCCAAGGGATTTGAACACAGGATAGTTACTCCCGAGGGAAGGATCAAATGGGTAAGGCAGGAGGTAAGGATGGTCACCTCAGAGGACGGCACGCCCCAGAAGCTAGAGGGTACCATCCAGGACATTACCGAAAGGAAATCGTACGAGGAAAGGCTATCCATGAGCAACGAGATCTTCCGGCTTGCCATGCTGGCGAGCAACGAGATGATCTGGCACGTAGACGTGCAAGGGAAAACCCATACCCGAGGGGGAGGGGGACTGCGGCCCATCGAACAAGATAGTCCCGAAGAGTTCTCCATAGACAATTCTTGGTTCACCACCATTTCCCCCAGCGACAGGGAAAGGGTCTGGGATTCGCTATGGAAGGTGATTGCCGACAAGGAACAGAATGCATGGTGTGCCGAATACCGAACAGTCGCAGCAGATGGCTCGGTCCACCACTACCAGGACAGGTGCCACGTCCTGCGAGACCCGGAGGGCAATGCAGTCCAGTTGGTCGGGGCAGCACTGGACGTGACCATTTCCCGGCGGCACGTTGAGATGATCGAGGAACAGAACAGAATCCTAAGGGACATTGCATGGTCTCAATCGCACCTGCTCAGGGCACCACTTACCAGGTTGATGGGACTTGCGGACATATCGATTCACCATGAGGGCGGTGGCCTCCAAGCGGTAAGGATCATGGAGCTAATCCGGGAATCGGCCGAGGAACTGGACATGATAATCAGAACAATGACAGAAAAGGCAAACTCAATAGAAAATGGAACAAAGGACGATACTCTTGATCGATGACGACCCCGTCATCAATTTCATTCACAGGACGATCATTTCAAGCGTTTTCCCGGAGAACAGGATACTTACCGTGGAGAACGGCCAATTGGCCCTTGAGCTCATCAAAGAGGAGCCTGACCGCCCATACCTGGTCTTTTTGGACATAAACATGCCAGTCATGAACGGTTGGGAGTTCCTGGATGCCATAAGGTCCCAAGGGGGAAGCCTCGACCTGTCCATCCACATCCTTACCTCATCTGTTGACTCTAGGGACATAGAGAGGTCCTCAAGCGATGAGCTCGTGGTCTCCTACCTGGCCAAGCCCCTGAGCAGGGCTGGGCTCCTTGCCCTGAGGTCAAGACTGTGATATCCATGGGCAATCGGGTTCGGGAATCGATACCTGCACACACCTCCGCGGGCCTGTTCTAGAAAGTCCCGGAACAGAGGGCTAGTTAAGAATATTCCAAATGACCCTTATGTCCCAATACCGGCGCTTTCCACGACCAAGGAGAAGTGCCAGGTGGTTTGCGACCCCCTGATCCAAAACAGCCGGTCAATGGGCCCAGTCCTTATTCCGGATCAACAGAGCAGAAATATTTTCCGAAAACATTGCGTAACCGAATGGCTTCGTTTATATTTGTAGCCAAATGACTTCATTATGAACTTAAGAAGGGACGTATTCCAAGCCATTTCAGATCCATCGAGGCGAGCAATCCTATTGCTGGTAGCTACAAAAGCCATGACGGCAGGTGCCATCGCATCAAATTTTGCCACCGCAAGACCAACAGTCTCCAAACACATACAGATCCTGATTGAGTGTGAATTGCTGACACAAGAGCAAATAGGGAGGGAGATTTATTACCATGCCAGCGCCTCAAAGATGAAGGAGGTCGCAGATTATATTGAACAGTTCCGCCAGATGTGGGACGACAGGTTCAACAGACTGGAGACAGTGATGAAAAAGTATAACAGGAAATAAAAATGGAAAACAAGACAGTAGTAAGTGCCGAGGATGGCACACAGGAAATCCTGATCACGAGGGTTTTTGACCTGCCCTTGGAACTGCTTTTCAAAGCATACGAAGAACCCGGGCTCTTTGAAGAATGGATGAACGCCAAAGTACTGAAAATGGACAACAAGGACCACGGCTCTTATGCTTTTGAAACTTGGCATAACGGAAAGGTGGTATTTCGGGCTAACGGGACTTTCCACGAATTTGTACCGCAGAAGAGAATCACACGAACATTTGAAATGGAGGACACCCCTTTTCCCGTTCAGTTAGAATTTTTGGAGTTTGAGGAACTGACAAACCAGACGAGCAAACTGACCATGCAGATAGTGTTCAGGTCCGTTGAATTCAGGAACCGATTATTGCAGATGCCGTTCGCACATGGCCTCAACATGGCACACGACAGGCTACAGGAAAAGGTTAATCGCTTAAAATAGCTGGATATGGCAAGGAAACGAAGAATTATCTATTGGGCGGCAACCATATTCCTGTCAATTGGGATGACCGCCGGGGGTATACAGCAATTGTTGCAGGTAGGTGGCTATAATGCGATCGTGAGTTCATTGGGATACCCTCTCTATCTATTGAGCATCCTCGGAGCCTGGAAATTATTGGGCGTAGCGGCTATCCTGATCCCGAAATTTCCGATACTCAAGGAATGGGCCTATGCAGGTTTCTTCTTTGCAATGTCAGGTGCCTTCGCGTCCCACCTTGCGGTTGGACAGCCATTCGGAGAAGCTGTACCATCATTAATATTGGTTTCGGCAACCGTGCTGTCATGGTACTTCAGGCCAGAAAGCAGAAAAATCACCCCTCAAAAAACCTAAAGAAGTTACCCATGGACCAGAAGATAATTGACCATTATTTTGCGGAGGCAGATAGATGGAAAGAGGAGTTCCAATTGTTGCGCGAGATCGTTCTTGAAAACACCTCTCTTGAAGAAACCTACAAATGGAAGCACCCGTGCTACACATTTCATGGGAAAAACATTGTACTGATACACGGATTTAAAGATTATTGTGCACTACTTTTCCTCAAGGGAGCTTTACTGAAAGATCCGCAGAAGGTACTTATCCAGCAAACCGAAAACGTACAATCGGCGAGGCAGATTAGATTTACCAGTATTGAGCAGATCGAAGCACTCCTGCCCATCCTCAAGGCCTTTATAGCTGAAGCCATAGAGATTGAAATGTCGGGGAAGAAGGTAGAGTTGAGGAAAGCAAGTGACTATCCAATCCCTGAAGAATTCCAAAGGGCAATTGGAGAGGACCGGGACCTTAAAAAAGCTTTCTATTCCTTAACGCCGGGCCGGCAAAAGGGGTATTTGTTTTATTTCAATCAAGCTAAACAATCCAGGACCAGAGAGGCAAGAATAGAAAAACACTATCAGCAGATTCTGGACGGAAAGGGTTTGGATGAAAAATAGGATGTATTGCCCCGGCATCCGTTCGGTACTAACTGATCAAAATCACCAGAGGGATGGCAGTCCAAAAGACTTGTCCCTGCATTGACGGATTCGGGCTGGGAATGCCGGGTAATATGGAGCCAAACATTTAATCGCAAAGGAGAGATTCCAACATGTCCAGGCTCGCGTTGAAAGCTGAAATAAATATGTGCGCGGCATTAAGTGAGGAAAAATGGAACTTCTGGGATATCACATTGTTTTGACAAGAAACACAGAGGAATACATCGCCCCTAACGGCATTGGCACTCCCTTCTGAATCACTGAAAGCCTTCCCCGTCACAGCTATGTGAATATCAGCAGGAATGACGGTCTCCAAACCCTGTAACATGGATTCCGTAACACGCTCTGACTCTGCAGAGAACCGGTCAATCAAGGAACCAGGAACACCCAGGACCTCTTTTTTAACATTTTCGGAATAGCATACAATAGAACCTTCCAAATAGTCCCCCGATTCAGTCTGTAAACTCCATATGCTCGTAAAAAAGCCTCCGGGCATGCTTTCTGCCAACGACAGTTTATACCCGCCTAGACTTATTAGTTCCCCAAGCCGGTTCAATTTCTTTTCATTTATTTTCATAAGGATTCTTTAAAATAGCTGTAATCCTAGAACAATCCATAAAACTTTTTGTTGAAAAAGGCCTGTGATATCGCTATAAAAATATTCCTTTCTCCTTTCCATATGAACAGATAAACCTATTAAATTACCCCCATCTATCCCCAAATAATAAATGGATTAACATCCTGTTTAGCTAGTGGCAAAGTTCTTTTCATCCAAGGCTACATGAAATCCCAGCATCAAAAGTTATACCTCAGAAAGTATACCTACTCCGTCCATTGAAATTAAGTCCAAAGTGATATTTGGAATATCATGTTTAATATATTTTATATACTGTTATTATAAATAATAATGAAGGGCCTTATTTAAATATGTTTGTTTAGGGGAAAACAACAAATTCTATAAATAAGAAATTGGATAACAAAAAAACAGAATGCTATTGGCATTCTGTCCGCTGGAATACTTGGCTTAT
>CALGIY010000223.1 GCA_937914965.1 uncultured Thermoanaerobacteraceae bacterium
GGATGGTATCCTGGTGCCGCACCAGATCGTACGAGCGAGAAAAGCGCTTGTTGCACACGGCACCAGTCTTTGAGTTGACAACGTCACACACCCAAGGGCCGTTCTTTGACAGATTTTTTTTCAGTTTGCGCGCGCGCATTGCTGCCGTGCGTTTTGATGAGGTGGTATTTAGCGAGCTTGTGTCTGTTTTCGGCACAACGACCGCTTCTTGTACCACTGGCGTCACGGCGGGGGGAGAAGTAACTATGCTGAGGTCGGCCTGAGGGAATGCGTTGGTAGTGTGGATGTGGTTATCGAACGAGGCTGGTGGTTCGTAGTCACCGTCTGAGTCAAATTCTACTGAACCATCTTCCTCATCATCGTCGTCTTCAGATTCTGCTGTTGTCTTTTCTATGTAAGGCTTTTCAAAACTTATCGGTGAAATGCTTTTAGAGTTGGTGTTGCTAAGACTCAGCGAATCTATCAGGTCAAGGCCGTACGGCTCGTCAAAGTAGTGGATAATTGGGGACCGTGTATGCGTATAACTAGGCTCTTCTATGCTGTTGTCAAAATAATCTGGTTGGGTGTTTATACTCCCCAGATTAAGAGACATGTCAGATGATGAAAGTGGCTTAGTCAGATACTCGTCACCCACAGAGTTTATCAGGAACACATCGTTAGCGTCAGGTTTGTTCATCGCAGCGGGATTGGAAGACGTGTCGGACATTGGCAAATAGTGTTGGTAATAGTGGGATTCAATTTGGTCAGGATAATGAGCCATGAAGTAGATGAGATCGGTCTCGTTGTTTGTAGTTGAAGAGTGTTAAGCGTCCAAAATGATGAATAATGCAAATGAGGTTGATTCTTTGAAGAATGCTTGAGCGTTTATATGCTTGTGTTAATTTTTTTTTTCTCTTGAAATCAGTTGTTGATAAATAGATAAAAAATAATAAATAAAAAAATTAAAATATTTTGATTAAAAAGAAGGACTTTCTATTTCTGCGTAGAATAACTATTATAAAAGATGGTACACCAAATAGAGCAATAGTCTTCATAAAGGTATACAAAGTAGTTGCGCAGCACTTTAAGGTAAATGATTCTGGGTGAAGAATGGACTGTAAAACGAAAAAAGAATTTTTTTTGAGCATTCTTGGTATACCAATTGGCACTATTAAGAACAATATGGAACACCATATAGACAGCAGGTAATGAAACAAGATTCCAAATCAGAAAAAACAAAGAGCAGCAGCTAAAATCGCAGCAACTGATGTCTGTAACCGTGAAAAACTCTTCCAGGGAGGTTAATCAGGTGAGCAGGAGTCAGGATGCCGTGAAACTACAAGTGACCGAGGGTATGGTATCAGATGCCCGCAAGGGAATTGTTAGGGTCTTAGCCGATGTCATGGGAGAACTAGGGCTGAATTCGGGAGATGTTGTTGCGATAGATGGAAAACGCCAGACATTGGCCCGGGTGCTTCCTGCTTTCTCAGATGACTGTCCTGTAGGGTCGATCCAGACCGATGGCGTACTGCGGCAAAACGCCGGGGTAGGTATTGGTGAGGAAGTAACATTGATGCCGACCACCTGGGAAAGGGCACGGAATATTGTTTTGGCACCTGCTGTAGCAGGTTGGATTCCTTCAGATGACATGGAGATTGCTCACCTGAAACAGAAAATGATCGGTCTTCCGATAAGAGTGGAAGATTTGGTCACGCTCCCTCTCTTTAGCGGAAACGAAGAAGCCTTTGTGGTAGAAGGTGTGCTCCCGAAGGGGAATGTGATTATTGGCAAGGACACCGCTGTGCACTTTAAAGGCAGCGAGGGTTCTGACAACCTAGGTAGATCTGTCAGATACGAAGATGTTGGTGGACTTGCAAAAGAGGTACAGAAGATACGTGAGATTGTAGAACTACCTTTGAAACACCCCCGCCTGTTCCGTATGCTGGGGATAGATGCCCCGAAAGGGATACTCCTCTATGGTTCTCCGGGAACAGGTAAGACCCTCATTGCGAAAGCAGTTGCCAGCGAAACCCAGACCTACTTTATTCATGTCGATGGTCCTGAAATCATGCATAAGTATTACGGAGAAAGTGAAGCCCGCTTGCGTCAGGTGTTTGATGAGGCGCGTAAAAAAGCACCGAGCATCGTCTTCCTTGATGAACTGGATGCCATAGCACCTAAGCGTACCGAGGTACACGGGGATGTGGAGAAACGGGTAGTCGCCCAACTGCTGGCGTTGATGGATGGCTTGGAGTCCCGGGGTAATGTAGTGGTCCTTGCTGCTACCAATGTTCCTGACCTGGTGGATCCAGCTCTCAGAAGGCCAGGACGTTTTGACCGAGAGATTTGCATCAATGTTCCGGACCAAAAAGGACGCCTGGAGATCTTGCGTATCCATACCAGGGGGATAACCCTGGCTGGGGGTGTTTCCCTGGAGCACCTAGCTGCCGTGACCCATGGATTTGTGGGTGCCGACCTGGCGGCTCTCTGCAGGGAGGCGGGGATGTATGCCTTAAGGCGTGTTTTGGCTGATTATCGGTTTGGGAGCGATGAACCGACAGGATTACATCTTGAAGTAACCTCTCAGGATTTTTCAGATGCTCTGACAGATGTGGAGCCCTCTGCTACCAGGGAGTTTTCCATGGAGATCCCTACTGTGAACTGGGATGACGTGGGGGGGCTCGAAGAGATCAAGGATCAACTGCAGGCTCTTGTGGAGTGGCCGCTTATATATCCCGATTTGTACAACCATTTCCGTCTGCAGGCACCCAAGGGAATTATGCTATCTGGTTCCCCAGGAACAGGAAAAACACTGATGGCCAAAGCACTAGCACGGGAGAGCAGGTTGAACTTCATACCTGTCAACACCCCCTTATTATTCTCCCATTGGATGGGGGAAACCGAAAAGGCCTTACATGAAGTTTTTAAGAAAGCAAGGCAGGCTTCCCCCAGTATACTTTTCTTTGATGAAATTGATGCCTTGGCACCAACACGCCAGGGAGGGGAGAAGTCAGTAACCAGCAGGCTGGTCAGCCAATTTTTGATGGAACTAGATGGTCTTGAGGAATTAAAGGAAGTTGTTGTTCTAGCCGCAACTAACCGTATTGACATGATTGACCCCGCCCTTTTGCGCACAGGAAGGTTTGACCTCGTTTTGGAATTCCCTCTTCCGGATCTTAATGCCCGGCTTCAGATCTTAAAGGTTCATTTGAAGGACAGGCCGCTTTCTAGAGATATCGATTTGAATATAATTGCCGGGGGTACACATGGGCTAGTGGGGTCAGAATTGCAGGCTATTGCTGATAGAGCGGCATTCACCTCCATGATGGAGGTAGTCAGAACTGGCCAACTGGAAAAAGGCGGTGACTGGCGCATCGAGCAGAGTCATCTCCTCCGAGCGATGGAGAGTGTTCTGCAGGATAAAACTGAGCAACAATCGAGTAGAAAGGCGCCATCAACTGCTTATGCAATTAATAAAAAGGCTATCACTTTAGGGGGTGATTGATGAACAGGAGTGACGTAGTAAAAAAAATGAGGTCCCCATTAAGAGAAATTAAGAGAATCCGTAGTTCATTGAAAGGAGGAAAGAATTAATGAGTGAAAATCTGTTTGCAGAACCCAATCTAAAGCAGATCACTGTTTGGGCTCGTGGAGTGCTGCAAAATAAAGATGCCCGTGATGTCGCGGTTGCTCTGTCAGAAGCAGCGGCAATGGAGGGCGCTCATGTCCAGGCATGGGAGAACTATGTAGACCTGCCGGACAGAATCTATGTTCCGGTGCGTGCTTACGCTAAGATCAGCTCTGATCCTATTGAGAGCAGGTATGTTTTTGAGAACGAAGCCCCAGATATCGTGGTGCTAGTTGAGGAAACCATGGTCAAGGGTCTCAAGGTCCTGAAAGGTTTGAAACACGGTGGGATCCTGGTGGTAAACTCCAAACGATCCCCAGAGGAAATTATGGGGTTCCTCGAAGACAAGGGGAATCTGGGTATGGTTGTTACCGTGGATGCTAACAGCATGTCCACCGCGGTGCAGACCCTTTCTGGTGCTGAAGGAGCCACAGATGCCACCGGTATCGGACTCGGTATCTCTGCTCCCATCGCAGGTGCTGTAGTTAAGGCATCTGGGATCGTCGACATCAAGAACCTGGGCTCAATTATTAAGAATAAAGAAGCCATGAAGAGGGGTTTTGATGAGTGTAAGGTCCTAAAGCTGGACAAGGTTGAGCCGGTGAAACCGGAACCTGAATTAACAGCGATGGATCTCTTGAAGAAGATGTCCTTTGCCGGAACCGTCAAGTCTCCTGTCTCTGAAAATACTGCGATGATTACAGGGGCATGGAAGACCAGGCGCCCGCTGCTGGATGAAGAAAAGTGTACTGAATGTTCCACTTGCTGGATTTACTGTCCAGACGCTTGCATTACCCGGAGCGAAGATGGTATGAAATTTAACCTCAAGTACTGCAAGGGCTGCGCCCTATGTGAAGCAGTATGCCCGAGTGATGCCATAGCTATGGTTCCGGAACTTGACTACAAGGATTAATTAACCTTAGGAGGTGAAAATAATGGCAAACGTAAGACGTATTTCCGGGTGTGTAGCAGCAGCAGAAGCAGTTAGACTTGCTGATGTTGATGTTATTTCATCCTATCCTATCCGCCCTTACACAGGTATTATGTCGGAGTTGGCACGTATGATTGCTGACGGTGAGTTGGATGCAGAGCTTGTTTACGCCGAGGGCGAACATGGACAGTTAAGTATTGTTTACGGGGCCTCAGCCGCCGGTGCACGTGCGTTTACCGGTAGCTCTGGTGTGGGTGTTACCTACGCTATGGAAGTTTATTCCCCGATTTCTGGTGAACGTCTGCCGGTGCAGATGGCGATTGGTGACCGTACTCTTGACCCTCCGGGGGACTTTGGTTCTGAGCATACTGATGCAGAGTGCTGCCGGGACCAGGGTTGGATTCAGGGATGGGCAGCCACTCCGCAGGAAGTGCTTGATATGCACTTGATTTATTACCGGATTGGTGAAGACCCCAGGATCTTGCTCCCGCAGTATGTTTGCCAGGATGGCTACTTTGTAACTCATATCTTGGGCGATGTTAAGGTTCCTGATGAGGCACAGGTGAAGGAATTCCTGCCTCCTTATAAGAATCATCATGTTTTGGATGTCAATAATCCTCAGATTATCGGCCCCCAGATCGAGCCTGCAATGGGTCCGCCCCAGCAGTACCAGCGCAAACAGGCTATTGATCAGATTAACGAGGTTCTGGTTCAGGCCTATGACGAGTTCGGCAAGATCTTTGGCCGCAAGTATGACCCCTTCTTAGAAGAGTATATGACCGATGATGCCGAAGTTGTACTCTTTGGACAAGGTGCTCATATGAACACAGCGATGGCTGTTGCTGCCAGGCTGCGTAACCAGGGTGAGAAGGTCGGGGTCGTTCGGCTGCGGACATTCCGTCCCTTCCCAGCAGAGGAAATTTTCAACCGCATGTCTAAATTTAAAGCTGTGGGTGTTCTTGACAACTCGGCCAACTTTGGGATTGCTGGTGGCGGGGGTGTCCTCCTCAGCGAACTGCGTACTGCCCTCTATGATGTGGGCGACAAGGTAAAGACTGTGGGATTTGTAGCGGGTCTTGGTGGCGAACTGGTAACACATGATGAATTCCTGAGGATGTTCAAGAAGACACAGGAAGTTGCGAAGACCGGTAAGGTTGAAAAAACAGCCTACTGGCTCCCGTTTGAACTGTAAGAAAAGGAAGGGAGGGGAAATTAATGAGCGAATTTGAACGTATTCCATCGATCAAGAGAGCTCCTGATGAGGAGTACTACGTACCTGGCCACCGTACATGTGCTGGTTGTGGTCCGGCTCTCTGCTACAGGTTGGTTGCCAAGGCAGCGGGTCCCAATACCATCTTTATTGGACCAACCGGTTGTATGTATGTAGCTAACACCAGTTATGGTTGCGGTCCTTGGCGTGTGCCATGGATTCACGCCCAGATTACCAACGGGGGCGGGGTTGCCTCTGGTATTGAAACAGCATTCAAGATGCTGATCAAGAAGAAGAAATATGACGGCGAACAGCCGAATGTCATCGTTATGGCTGGCGACGGCGGTTCCACTGATATCGGACTGCAGGCTTTGTCCGGGATGATTTACCGTGGCCACAAGGTGCTCTTTATCTGCTATGATAACGAGTCCTATGCTAATACCGGGGTGCAGGTATCCCCCACAACTCCTTATGGGGCGTGGACAACCTTTACACCGGCAGGTAAGGCTATTCCGGAAGGAAGAAAACTCTTCCCGAAAGATAACCCGAAGATGATCGCTCACGGCCATCCATACCTGAAGTATGTGGCCACAGGCTCCATCGGGTATCCGGTTGATTTAATGAATAAAGTAAGAAAAGGTCTTGCCCAGGATGGTCCTGCTTACCTTCAACTGCACGCCACATGCCCGAAAGGTTGGCAGTTCCCATCTAACAAGACCATTGAAATGGCGAAACTAGCAGTCCAGACAGGTATGTTCCAGGTTTATGAGGTTGAGAACGGAGAATATAAAGTGTCTGTCAACATCAAGGAGCGGAAACCTGTCTCCGAATATATGAAGCTGCAGAATCGCTTTGCGCACTTGAAACCAGAACACATTGAAAAGATGCAGGCATTCATCGATGCTCGCTGTGCCGAAGTAGGAATCACTGTACCAGTTGTTGCAACAACTGAATAAAATAACAAATACCCTGGGTGTGATTATTCACACCCAGGGTTATTATAACATTATTCACCACTATATGTGAAGCTATACATATATCAGTTTGCACAGTAATCCTGCCTAAAATCCTACGTAATTATCACACCACACTTACCACTATCTCCAAACATCTACATCTGTTGAGCGATATTTGACAGTCAATTTGATAGTGAAGGTTATATGTCGTAAGGATATAACGAGGAGAATTCGCCAAATATCTTAATATACTTATTAAAAAGCAGCAAATGTATCTTCCGACATTAATAATAACAAAAACCGCACGGATTCCTCATTATACCCGTCTACTTTTTGACCGTAAAGGCAGTATAAATGTAGCTGCTTCAAAAAACGGCTGTATGCGCGGCATAAAAAGACGTCAGAAGGTTCAATCTGACCTTTCGTTTTTGAAGAAGGAGGGATACATGTGCCAGGTCTACCAGAACTAACAGTAGGGCGATGGCTAATTGCCTGGCTTCCTATCATTTTAGTACTGGGATTAATGATGGGGTTACGTTGGAGTGGAGGCAAATCTGGGGCAGCGGCCTGGGTCGCCTCTTTGCTAGTGGGCGGATATTTTTTTGGGGGAAATTTAACTACTTTAGCTTCAGGTACAATCAAAGGCTTGTGGACAACAGTTTTTGTATTGTACATCATCTGGGGTGCCATGACTCTGTACAATGTTGTGGATGTTACCGGAAGTTTTAAGGTAATAGCATCCACTTTTACTCGATTAACGCATGGTAACAAAATGTTACAATTACTGGTTTTGGGTTGGGCTTTTCCTTCTTTTATTCAAGGCGTTTGTGGCTTTGGGGTACCGGTAGCTGTAGGTGCACCGCTGCTGGTGGGGTTAGGTTTTAATCCGATTCTGGCAGTTGTAACGGCTTTGATTGGTCACTCGTGGTCAGTAACTTTTGGTTCATTAGGTTCTTCTTTTTCAGTTCTGGTTCGTTTAACCGATTTGGATCCAGTCAGATTAGCAACTTTTGCGGCTCTTTTCTTGGGTATTTGTTGTTTAATGGTTGGATTCTGTATTGCACATTATTACAAGGGTTGGAAAGGTGTCAAAGAAGCTACACCAGCTGTATTGATTATTGGTTTAACAATGGCCTTAGTTTTAATCATTATGGCCAACTTTATCACTCCTTATGTTGCTTCTTTCACGGCAGGCATGTGTGGGCTAGTGGTTGGTGGGTTAGTAGTAACGAAACTTAAATGCTACAGGAAAGAAGATGGAGATGAAGTTGAGCAGGAAGATGAGCCGTTTAGTTTTACTACAGCGTTCTCTGCTTATTTCATTTTGATCGGCGTAGTATTTGTTATTTACTTAATTGGTCCACTGAAATCTTGTTTAGCCGGGTTATGGGCTGTAGGACTGCCTTTTCCCGAGACGCAAACAGTCTTTGGTTACTTAAATGAAGCAGCAGATAAATATTCGGCAATCAAGATGTTCACTGCCCCTGGTACTTTAATTTTCCTGTCAGCCTTTTTGGCTTACTTGTTTTATCGTTCGAAGAACCTTTGGCCAGAGGGCGGCGGTAAAATGGTGGGCAGCAGGGTGGTCAAGCAGGCTATTGGTGCTACGGTGACAGTCATGACCATGAGTATGATGGCAGTTGTCATGATGGAATCAGGGATGACCAGTTACCTGGCTCATGGTATGGCAAATTATACCGGCTCGGCTTATGCTGTGATTTCACCCTTTATTGGGGTGCTCGGTGCGTTTATGACCGGCAGCAATACCAACTCCAATATCTTATTTACCGGATTACAAAATGAGGTAGCAACTTTACTTGCAATTAGTCCCTATGTGATTCTTGGATTACAGACTACCGGCGGCGCCATTGGCAATATGTTCTCTCCAATGAACGTAGCCCTTGGTACCGGTGTTACAAATACTGTTGGTCGTGAAGGTGAATGTCTAAAAGCAACAACACTTTACACCATTGTTCAGTGTTTGGTAGTTGGTATACTGGCGTGGTTAATCCTCTATGTATTTTTCCCAGGCATATTGTAATTCGGGGGTGAGGAAATGAGTCAAACACAGCTTCAAACAAATGCACCGCAAACACAAACTGTGCCATTTAAAAAGAAATATAAAATTCAGGGAATGGTTACTTCTGTAATCATTATGTGGTTGGATTTTATAGTTCTTTACATTGGTTTGAATTCAGGTAATTCTACCTTAATGGCCGGGGGATTAGGGATTATGTTTGTTGCAGCAGCGATAGTTTACTATTTCTGCTAAATATGCAAGCTGGTGTAACCGATACTGGTATGACGGATGCTGATTTCGTTGTCCTTAAAAAATCAAAATAGCCCCTATGTTGCGTAAGCAACACTAGTTAGTAGTATAATGGTAAAAAACAGATTCAAACGGGGGTGCCGAAAGGCTGAGAGACATTTTATGTCAACCCTAGGAACCTGATCTGGGTAATACCAGCGGAGGGAGTGGTTTATATGGTTAATTTCAGGCACTCCATGCTCGGTGGGGTGCCTGTTTTTGTGCGGGTGGAAAAGGGCATTCTGAACGAAAGGAGTGAGAAAAATGCTCTGCAATGTGAGTTTGCAGGCGCTTCCAAGTGTTCCGGATGAGCGCCTCTACCAAGTAGTGGACCAGGTGATTGACCTGATCCGGAATTCAGGTGTGAAGTATGTTGTTGGCCCTATGGAAACAACCATGGAAGGTGAGCTTCACCAACTGTTGGAGATTGTGGAGAAAGCCCAGGAGATATGTTTTGAAAATGGGGCTGCACGAGTTGTCTCAGTGGTGAAAATCGACTGCAAGGCCGGTGGAGTGACCATTGATGAAAAAATACAGAAGTATCGCTGACAGTGGGGTGCCCCTACTTTTCCTGGCCTTTCTCTTAGTCCTTTGGGAAGCAGTTGTAAGGTGGGGAAGTATTCCGGAGTGGATTCTGCCGGGCCCTTTACAGATTTTGAAGACATTCGGAGAGACGCTGCCTTTGATGCTGAAGCATGCCAGAGCCACCGTACTCGAGTGCCTGGTGGGTTTTTCCGCTGCGATCATCCTGGCATTTATCATTGCTTTAGTGATGGATGAACTGCCTCTGGTGAAGAAGGCCCTTTATCCACTGCTGGTAACATCCCAGACTGTGCCTATTGTCTCTGTTGCTCCGTTGTTTATCATTTGGTTTGGTTATGGGATTTTGCCTAAAATTTTGGTGGTGGTACTGGTCTGCTTCTTCCCAGTGGTGATCAGCCTCTTGGGGGGATTGGCGGCGGTGGATAAAGAGTACTTGGAACTTTTCAGGTCTATGGGGGCATCCAAAACGGCTATTTTTCGGATGGTAAAACTACCCCTTGCTCTCCCGTCCTTTTTCTCCGGGCTAAAGATCTCTGCCACCTACAGTGTGATGGGGGCGGTGATCGGTGAGTGGCTGGGGGCTAAGGAGGGCCTTGGCAACTACCTGACTCTTTCACAGCGTTCTTTTATGGTAGATCGGGTTTTTGCCGCAATTCTGGCGATTACTATCTTGAGTCTGATGCTCTTTGCTGTGGTTGTGATTGTAGAAAGGCTTGTTATTCCATGGCACCGGTTGAATGATTAAAGGGCCTGATTTTGCAAGAAGGAGGAAGAGTAAATGACTGTTGATTATTCCATCTATCTAGTTACAGACAGGGGGATCCTAGGGGACAAAAACTTATTGGAGGCTACTGCGGAGGCAATCGAGGGGGGTGTTACCCTCATCCAACTGAGGGAAAAGGACGTCTGTAGTAGGGATTTCTACAGGCTCGCCCTGCAGGTCAAGGATCTGTGTCACTCGAAGGGGATTCCTCTCCTGATCAATGACCGTTTGGACATCGCTCTGGCAGTAGATGCTGACGGTCTGCACATCGGGCAGGAAGACCTACCTGTACAGGTTGCCAGAAAGCTCCTGGGTCCAGAAAAATCCTGGGTTTATCTGTATCTACTATAGAAGAGGCTGTACAGGGTGAAAAGGAAGGAGCTGACTACCTGGGAGCAGGAGCTGTCTTTCATACAGGAAGCAAAGATGTTTCTATTCCTCCCATCGGCCCAACTGGCTTGAAACAGATCAAGGAAGCTGTATCAATACCTGTTGTGGGTATCGGTGGTATCGGCCTCTCTAACATTGGCGAAGTTAAGGGGGCCGGGGTCGATGGTGTGTCGGTAATTTCCGCAATTTTCGGGACACCAGATATTCAGGATGCCGCCCGGAGGTTGGCAAGGGCATGGGAAAAACCATGAAAAAGGTGTTTTTTGTCGACTTCGATGGTACCATTACCAAGATAGATACCTGTTTTTTGATGGTTAACACCTTCGCTGGGGACGGTTGGAAGGAGATCAATGACCTTTGGGAGCGGAAAGAGATATCAACCGAGGAATGCGCATCGAGGACCTTTCAATTGTTCCAAGCAGGTCCAGAGGATGTAAAAAAGCTTTTAGAGACAATTGAGATTGACGAGTATTTTAAAGTTTTCCTGGGTCTCTGCCGGGAACGAGGTGACGATCTCTATATCCTGAGCGATGGATATGATTTTATCATTGATAAAGTGTTAAAAAGATTTGGAATTGATGTTCCTTATTATGCCAATAAGATGATTTATCAGGACGGCTTTCAGATTGCCTGTCCTTACCTGAATCCAGAGTGTGGCCAGTGCGGTGCCTGCAAGTCGTCTCTGATGAAGAAATTAGGGGGTCAGGCGAGTCAAGTAATTTATATTGGTGACGGTCATTCTGATACTTGCCCTGCGGGGAAGGCGGACATTGTCTATGCCACGGGTTATTTGTATCGCTACTGCCTGGAGAAAGGTATCCCGGTCGTGTGCTTTGAGACATTCCGAGATATTATAGAACACTTAAAATATTGAAAGGTGGGTTTTGAAACTATGAAAAAAAGAATACTTATCATAGCTGTCTGCATGCTTTCCCTATCCATATTGTTTCTCGGAGGCTGTGGGAAGCAGCAGGATAGCGAAGAGCAATTGAAAAAGGTGACAGTTATTTTGGATTGGACCCCGAACACCAACCATACAGGGACCTATGTTGCTCAGAAGATGGGTTATTACAAAGAAGAGGGGCTTGATGTGGAGATCACCCAGCCGGGTGAGGGTGGAACCGCACAGTTGATTGCTGCTGACCAAGGGGATTTCGGTTTCAGCTATCAGGAAGAGATGACCATCGCTCGCACCAAAGGGCTGCCTGTTAAGGCTGTAGCCGGGGTGATCCAGCACAACACATCTGGTTTTGCCTCCCCGGTGGAGAAGGGTATCAAGACGCCTCAGGACTTTGAAGGGAAGAGTTATGGCGGCTGGGGTTCCCCGGCAGAGGAAGCGATGCTGAAGGCATTAATGCAGCAGGCTGGAGCTGACTTTGATACGGTAGAGATGATTAATATTGGTGCCGCGGACTTTTTTTCCAGTGTCAAGAAGGATGTGGATTTCTCCTGGATTTTCTGGGGATGGACCGGGATCGAATCAGAAGTAAGGGATGTTCCCTTGAACTTTATCCAGCTGCGGGACTACCATGATGCCCTGGACTTCTATTCACCGATCCTGATCGCCAGTGAACAGACGATCGAAGAAAAACCAGAAGTTGTGGAAAAGTTTATGAAGGCAACTGCCAGAGGTTACGAATACTGTATCGATAACCCGGAACAGGCCGGAGAGATACTATGTGAAAGCGTGCCAGAATTGAATAAAGATCTGGTGATCAAAAGCCAAGAATATTTGGCAGATGAATATCAAAGTGATGCTTCCC
>CALGIY010000224.1 GCA_937914965.1 uncultured Thermoanaerobacteraceae bacterium
AGAAAGCGAGTATGCTGGAAAATACCGCGACATTGATGTGTTTATCAGCGGTTCGAAATACCCTGTGACAGATACCAAACGCATACAAACAGAAATGGATAAACTGTTTCAGTGGATCGCAACCGAAAGAGATCAGTTTCATCCGGTTGTGTTTGCGGCACAGATCCACAAAAGATTTGTTTTTATCCATCCGTTTAAAGACGGAAATGGAAGAATTGCCAGGCTCATAATGAACACCGCACTAATACAAGACGGATACCTGCTCGCTGTGATTCCTCCGGTGCTTAGACAGGAATACATCGAGCTTCTTGAAAAAGCCCATAGAGATGATAAACCTTTTGAGCGGTTTATTGTAGAGCGGGTTATCGAATCACAGAAGGAAGTCATGCGACTTTTGCATATACCGAGACTAAAGCTGGACAGCGGCAAAGGTACCCCTTGATATCTTTACCAAACCAAGGCCTCCTGCTCCAATTTGATACCCATTTGTAAGATGGCCTCAATAACTTCGGTAAAGACCGCATATTCATCCTGGTTTAAGAGCTTTTTTAATTGTTTTCGGTATTTTTCATCAAAAGTGTCCCCAAATCTGGCATTTTCTCTTAATGTTTTCGCATCCATGTGCAGCGGCTGTAGTTCAGGTATGAGATTTTTCAAGTGAACGAAGATCTGAAAACCACCCAAATCCAGGTCTCCCCAGTGATAAAAAGTGACCGGGTTTCTATTATCCTGCACATAGTTATAGATTTTTTCTAGAAACAGGCGCTTTACCGGGCTGTAAAAGCCAGCGAGGTAAACTACCAGTTCTTGGTTCGTCTTTGTATGAGGGGAAGGTGATTCCAGCGCGGTTTCAGGTGTTGCGGCAGCTAGTTCCCGCTGTATTTTTGTATGAGTTGAAGGAGACGCTGACCAGATATTTTTGATATATTCCAGGTAAGCCGCCTTATTTTCGATGGTGGTCACCCGGCTTATCGGTAGTTGGCCTACCTCAAAGTTTCTGATCATTTCAGTGTTCATTGATGCCCCATAACAGAAGGGGGAAAAATTGATCACCTGCCCGTGCAGTTTGGCTACTAGGGGCCCGAAAAAGGAGAGGTCCTCCGATGTTTTGATCAACCCGATGTGCTGTAAGACCTCTTCATCCTCCATATCCTGGCCCTCCAGCAGGAAGTTTTTCACGATGGTGACTAGGCGGCTGCGCATCTTTCTTTCAAATTCTTTGCTTCCACCTAGGTAGCGGCGGCTGAAGATCCGTTCTAACAGATCATCTTCCCCTTTTTGTTCTATGCCTCGCAGTACAGCCAGCAGCAGGTCGAAATTTTCCTCTTCTTTGGGCAGGTACCTGGGGATTCCCTTTTTTTCTTCCATTTCTTGCAGCATGGCTGTGCAGAATCCCTTGATCCAGGGGGTTGTACTCTGCTCCTCAAACACAGCCAGCTTGTGGTGTGCTTCTGTCAGGATCTCTTCTTTTCCCTTGCGCTGGACAAAAGCATAGGCTTCAGGGAGCATCTCTAGGTTTAAAAACACCCGGTTCATAATATTTCCGACCTCGTATTTCATCCATTCCACAGCGATCAATTTCCGCTTTTGTAGAACTAGGGCGGCGTGATGGATGGCCTCTTTGGTCTCGACTTTCTCGATATCGTAGAGGGGAAAATCCTTTTTGTTGAACTTCAGTGCCACCCGCCTGTTCACCTGAGCGGTGCCCTGGAAGTGCCGACTCTGCTCATATTTATCTAGCAGCAGGTTGATGATACTGGCCTGGTAATTCATCCTCATCCTCCTGGATTTTGGGGTCGAAGGAGCGGACCACGGTAATATTCTTCAGCCTGGTAACGCATAGGGTCCGGTCCACCAGGGGTGCGATGTCCCCTATCTTTTCAGTGGGGGCGCAGATCACAGCCTGCAGGCCAAAGCTCCTCAGCAGTTTGATGCTTTCTTGAATGCGCTGGTGGTCCATCTTGTTGAAGGCCTCGTCAAAAACAATCAAACTCAAAGTATTGCTTTTTCCTCTTCTAAGGCTCTGTTGGAGCCGGTATACCCGAACAAAGGAGGCCAGCACTGAGATATAAAAGGGTGTCTGGGTTTCCCCTCCTGACTTTTTAGCGATGGTTCTGGAGAGCCGGGACTCCCTCCCCGACTCATCTTTGGAGATTAGGTCGAAATTCAGATAGGTACGGTAATCGGTGAATTTCTCGATGTTTCTCTCTAGTTCGGCCCGCTGATCTGCGGTTAGATCACCTTCCCCCACATCCACGATCTGTTTGAACAGTTCGTCAATGGCATCTCTATGTTTTGTCTGGAAGGCCTGGGAAAAGAGGTTGAAGCCCTCCAGGAGCATGCTGTCGGTGATCATGTCGTAGAACTTTTTGTAATTGGGGTTCGGTTTGATCTCGAAGCGGTAGCTTTCCCTGCCGAAAGACACATTTTTCAGGGCGTCATTGAGTTCTACGATCTGTCCCTTGACCGTGTCGATATGCTGTTTCAGCTTGCTGATAAAGTCCTCCTGGAACTGTTTTTGGGACTTTTCCCTGGCATCTTTGATCTTGGCTTCATACTCTGCCAGGTGGGTATCCCGCAGTTCTTTCAGTTCTTCATCAAAGGGTGTGTTTTCCGGGAGATTGATGTCATAAGACATCTTGTAGTCGCGGATGTACTCAGCGCGCGTTCTGATCAGCTCCTGCCATTTCTTGTCCGCCTGGCTCTTAGTTCTCTCTAGCTGGGAGTAAAAGGCATCTATGATCTTCCGGGGGGAAACCCTCTTTTTCAGTTCCTTTAAGAAGCGAGGCTCACCGGTCTTTTGGATCCATTCAGTATCATATTTTTCGTCGATTTTCTGCCTTAGTTTTTCCCGCTCTGACTCCTCTCTGGGGAGTTTATCTTCTGTG
>CALGIY010000225.1 GCA_937914965.1 uncultured Thermoanaerobacteraceae bacterium
CCTTCCATGGAGGTAGCAACTTCGGTTGCGCTAAAGGCAGTATCAGCGCCCAACTTCAAGGCAACCTGATTCATCCTTTCCAGCTCCGTTCCAGTGGCCCCGGATATGGCCTGCACTCTCGACATGTTGGCTTCAAAGTCCATGCCCAGCTTTACTGAGGCAGCACCCACACCCATGATGGGAAGAGTAAGGTATTTACTCATGGAGGTACCCACCTTCTCCATACTCTTGCCTGCCTTATTCATTTTGTCAACCCAGGTTTTGGTCTGTTTCTCTGCTTCTTTGAATCCATTTAGGTACTTAGTTATGTCCAGTATCAACTCACTATAGACATCACCTGCACTTATAGCCACGTTCTCACCTGCCTCATTGTGAATGTTTTTTGATGAATCCTATTAGATCCTTATTGCTCTTTTTCTTTTCACCCACCCAACGAATCTTATTCCAATTTACCTTACCCTGTCCATCTGTTGCTTTGGACCTGAGGTATAGTGCTACCTCATCCAGGCAATAAGCAAGGTAATCATTATCGATCCCCAGGATCTCACTTGGTCGCTTCCGGTACTCCTGGGCCATTATTATCACTTGAGCCATTTTCTTGGTTTGGACGAAAGGTGGACATCTTCTTTGTATCTCCTATGGCCCACTCGAATATTGCTGTCATCTGGTCATCTGTAATAATATCTTGGAACTCCTCATAGGTAGGTTGCACCAGACAAGCTCTGCAGTAAAGCTCCATGGTTTTTGCCACATCAGACAGATCTGGATCTCTGGGTTTCTCTTTGGAAGGAACCCCTGCTATCCTCATAGCCGTTGACATCAGATAGTTAGGTATCTTACCCTGTGCCGCCATAGCCATTACCTTGGGTTTCTGAACCTTTACTCTGATAGTACCAGTATCATTGAATCCCGGGATATCAATGATGGAACAAGCCATTTGTCTCAATTGTTCAATGTTCAGTATTTCATTCATGCTGTTTTACCCCCCTCATAAAATGAAGAAGAGCTGCCTATGCAGGCAGCTCGGTTAAGAAGTCTATTTTTACTGGAGATTCACCAGACCTGGGTCTGCTCTTCGAAGTTAACTCAGGAGCGAAGAACTGTCCATCCTGCAGACTGTAGTTCACAGGGGTCCCTTTGCAGTGCAGGTAGGAGAACTTCACATAGCTCTTGGTAGAACCATCAGTATCTTTCTCCTCTGTGTAAATATTCATGGTGAATGGTTTTCTGTTGACAGGTGCTCCAACAGGCGGTGCGTCATATCCCAAAACCCCAGTGGGATCCTCAGCATCAACTCGCAAAGCACCTCCATCCACCAGTGCAAGAACTTCTGGAACCATAGTAGCCGATACCAGTTTGATATCATAGCCTTTAACGATATCCTCGGTGTTGTTCTGCGCTATAATTGTGTCCCGCACCCGCAGCTCGTTTTCTTGTCCTTCGGAGACAAATGCAGTAACCTCAGCTTCACTAGCTACATCGGTGAGCCTGTACTGTTTAGGAGTTGTTTCCTCTGTCTCTATTTCCACTCTGACTAT
>CALGIY010000226.1 GCA_937914965.1 uncultured Thermoanaerobacteraceae bacterium
ATATTCATTCACCCACTAAAATCTTTTTTCCGCTACTACTCACACAATCCAATCCCAGAAATCCTTACTGCTACTGGCTTCCCGTCTTACCCTTACCACATACTCACTTCGACATTATCATTCAATCATTAAATAGATCATAATGCTTTGCTAATTATCCCAACACCTGTTTATATTCTACAATAAAAAATGAAATCCTACTTTATTTGTCAAATAAAAGGAAATGGGAAATCTGACAGGAATAAAATTTTCTAACAAGAATAATACAAATACAATTTTTTAATCGATCGTATAAATTGCACTCTTAAATAAATAATGTTCATAATAGGTATCTAGTTCCAACTATCATCCAAATGTGTTTCATTTATATATACTATAGCATTTTCATAACAAAACAACCGTCAGAATATTCTACAGGGCAGCAAAATATTTTTCACAGAACCCCTTGACGCCAATAATGGTATCAGATTTCTAACACAACCATGTAAACCCCGGAGGGATCCTCTTGCAAATACTAATTGTTGATGACGAAAGACCGCTTGTCAAGGGACTCAAGTACACCCTGGAACGAGAGGGTTTTGAAGTCCTGGCGGCTTATGATGGTCAAGAGGCGCTGGATATCTTGCGCACGAGCAGTGTGGACATCATCATCCTCGATCTGATGCTTCCAAAGATTGATGGTCTAGAGGTCTGCCGCCGTATCAGGCAGCAGGGGAATAATACCCCGATCATCATGCTGACGGCAAAGGGGGATGATGTAAAACTCACTGCAAGATTCAATAGGCCCATATTCAAGCAGTGAGCACCCCGCAGCTTAAATTATGAAAAAACCTCACTTTAAACCCAGTTTCAATATGCGCACCAAATCCCGCATATTTTCGACAGGTTTTACCGGGTCGACCAGGCACGAAACCGCGAAGTCGGAGGCACCGGACTGGGCCTGGCCATTACCCGCCAAGCCGTTCTTCGGCACGGGGGAACGATCAGTGTGGAAAGCACCCCCGGAGAAGGCACCACCTTTGAGCTCCTCTTTCCCCGGAATCCAGCGGAAAGTGTCGAAACATATATATAATCAGCTCTACTTACAGCAGTATTTCCCCTCGGAACAATCTGAACAATTTCAGCACCTTCTACCGGAAGTTGATCTATTCTTTATATACTAACAATCTTGCATTATCACGGCTTTATGGTATATTATGGTCGGTAATTTATTCTAAAGGAGGTGGTAAATCCCGAGACTCCTTCCGTATTAAATCATGCTGTAATTGTAATATATTTGTAACATTAAGAGATATTATTGAAACATCTTCCTGTTAAGCTGTCATTAGAGATCTAAAACTGGCGGGAGGGGGATTTTAAGTGTTAACGAAAAGATTTAAATTGAAGTTTGTGGTGGGTGTGCTGGTGTTGGCGCTGGCTTTTCTGCTGCCGGTACTTGGGTGTAATCAGCAGGAAACCGATAAGGAATCATTAAATACCCAGACAAAAACTGCCGATACAAAAAATGTCGACAAGGATAACAGTGCAACCCGTCCGGATATCAGCCCCAAACCTGGGGAGGCCAAGGAAACGGTGACTCTTTATTTTGGCGATAAAGAGGCTATGTACCTGATACCGGAGCAGCGGGAAGTAGTAAAAGGCAGCAAGACCATTGAAGAAGTCGTTATCGATGAACTAATCAAAGGCCCTGAGAACCAAGAACTTCAGGAACGAGGACATCGACACCAACCACAACCCAGAGTTCTCCAT
>CALGIY010000227.1 GCA_937914965.1 uncultured Thermoanaerobacteraceae bacterium
GAACTGATCCAGGTCTTTGATCCCCCACTTCTGGATGTTGGCTATTGCATCTGTGGAGCCGCCTACATGAGCGTAAAATGCACCCCACTCCTTACAGATCTGCAGATAATAACTCCTGGCACTACGCACCGGTCCCACTACAGAAGGGGGATCCCCGGCAAAAAGTGCCATAAACCTGGTGATCTTCGCCTCAGCTTCTATCTCATAGACCACCCCCGCCCCCCCTAAACCTGTCTGGGGCCTGGCAGCGCTGAGGTTATCTACCATAACAGCGGTCACAGGAATAACCTTATTTACCTTCTGTCCGGTCAAGGGATCTGCTGACACTGGATTCTGCATATCTGCCTGATCTTTTTTGGATAAATCGCCATTTTGGGATTCAGATGGTGCACACCCGTATAATAAAACACTAAATATCAAAATCACAGCCATACATGTGCTCATTAGGGCTGTGCGGCTTTTCCCCTTCATCATAAGCATTTTACTCCCCTTTCCCTGGTATATCAGGGAGATTTTAAGTGTATTGCCATTCTACCACTACATAAACTATCCAGTCAATTATTGTGAAATTATATTTTCTTTACCGCGGGGAAAAACTAATTGCAGAGGTGATCAAAATGCCAGTTAAAAAAACACCACAAGGAAAAAAGAAGGGGAAAAAGAAACCAGGACCCCATGAGCAGCTGAAATGGGAGACCGCCCGCGAACTAGGCCTCGATGAAGACCTGGCCAAAGCCGGGGATGAACTCTCTGTCCGGGAAGCTGGAAAAATCGGGGGACAAATGGTAAGAAAGCTCATCAAAGCAGGGCAACAAGCGCTGGCAGAGGAAAAGAAAAAGGGTAATCCGGTAGAATAAGCATGCCAGAAAACTGTTCTTTTCTGACAATGAAAGAAGGATTTTATGTCACAAGAGAGAATTATCACAAGAAAGAATATTTTCTCCGAGTTCCCTGTCCTAAAGGATGACCACGGCAGGTGAACCGTTGGGTGTACTTGGAAACGGGTGCACCTCCCAGTGCGGAAAGGGGGTTATGCAACAAAACCAGGCTATGTGTTTCCGCACCTGGTTTTTTCTTTGTTGCGCCGAATGTTGAAAATTGCAACTGCCCCCATCTTCAAGGAGGTGAAAATTCTAAGGACGAGTTGTTTCCTTAAACCTTTAAAAGGGAAAAGGTAGCAGCAAGCTGCGGTAAGTATTACTTACGTAAACAAAAAGGGGAGGTTAAACTGATGAAGTTGCAAAAAAAATGGATAACAGGGATACTTCTTGCGTTTATTCTGTCACTGGTCATGGTCGCTGCGGGCTGTGCCCAAGATGAACCCAAAGATACAAAGAAGACTCCAGAACCGGCCAACAAAAAGGTTGTTCTGGCCACAACTACCAGCACCCAGGATACGGGGCTGCTCGATGAACTGGTCCCGATGTTCAAAGACAAAACCGGCTATGAGATCTCTACAATCGCCAAAGGTACAGGAGCTGCCCTAAAGATGGGGGAAGATGGCGATGCAGATGTTCTCTTAACACACGCCCCAGCGTCAGAGAAAACACTGGTTGACGCCAAGGATGTCATCAACTACAAATTGGTAATGCACAACGACTTTGTTATTGTGGGACCTGCAAGCGACCCCGCCAAGATCAAGGGGAACAAATCTGCTGCAGATACCTTCCAGAAGATTGCAGACAGCAAAGCAGCCTTTGTTTCTCGTGGAGATGACTCAGGTACTCATAAAAAAGAAAAGAACGTCTGGAAAGATATGAACTTTGAGCCCAAGGGAGACTGGTATATTGAAGCCGGTGCCGGCATGGCAGATACATTGAGAATGGCTTCAGAGAAAAAAGCTTACACCCTGACCGACCGTGGCACCTACCTCGCCCAGAAGGATAAATTGGATCTCGAGGTACTGGTAGAGGGTGATAAGATCCTGCTCAATATCTACCATGTGATGCAGGTTAACCCGGAGAAGAACGACAAAATCAATGGTGACGGAGCCAAGGCCTTTGTCGAATTCATGGTTGACCCCGAGACACAGGCATTTATCAAAGACTTCGGTAAAGATAAATACGGCCAGCCCCTCTTCATTCCCGATGCTGGGAAGAGTGGCTGACCGTATTTATCTTTACCGAAGTCTTTGATAAA
>CALGIY010000228.1 GCA_937914965.1 uncultured Thermoanaerobacteraceae bacterium
TCGGGGCTACGGATCTCAAAGCCTCCTCCATCATTGGGAAACCCTATTCCCAGGTACCTGTTCCCCGATATTTCATAATTTAACTCCCGACAGTACCTGTCGGCCATATGTACGGAAACCCTGCGTTCCTGGATGTACCGGAGCAGCGAGTCGGACCTCAGGGACCTCTGCTCGACTATTTTGATCCCGCTCTCGGGCCGGGCCGGCCGTTGGCGCAAGGCCCTTGTTGAGGTCATCGTGACCGGCGATCCGTTCCTGAACCCTGCTAGGAATTCGGAAAGGCTGCAGTTTTGGTAGAGGATGGCAAAATCTATCAGGTTCCCTCCCCGGCCCATACCATGGTCGTACCACCTGTTGATCCTGCGGTTCACCTTAAAGGAGGGGACGGTCTCGTCCCGAAGCGGGGAGAGGTACCAAAAATCATTGTTCCGGATCTTAGAGGGTTCATGGCCAAGGTTAGCCAGGTAGCTCACCAGGTCCATGTCCCGGATTTCCTGTAGGGAAACATTCCTTCTGTTGTCTTCCATGTCCAAGTTGTTTTTAGTGTTGGCAAAATAATCCTTCGGTCCAAAGGTAATCGGTCGGGGTCCAGAAAACCCCTCCTGAAAAAAATCGTAGGTAGGTCAGAACATTAATGTTGCGTCCAGTGGTATCCAGGGGGCTGAAATGCGGAAAACGGTATGTAACGCCCCCCCCCAGGGTACAACCTGGGTACAGCCAATAGTTGTACTTGTGCCAAAAAATCCTTCCATCTTATTTTGTGGAACAATTGGGTTGCTGTCCGCATAGAAGGGACGGCCCCGTGTTATAAACCATTTAAAGGAGAAAAAATGTTAGAAAAGCTGACGTGGTCGCAGGTCCTGCTCCCACTTATGATCGCCCTGGCCATATATTATGGATGGGCCCTATCGAGCCTTTACGGGAAGAGATTTCTGGGCCGGTCCAAAAGGGGTAATGGATTTTCAAGCCTTCAAAGGGAGAGCAGGGACATCCTGCATATCGGTTCGCCCGAAAGCTCCGAAAATGGCCCGGGTAGCGATCACGAGCTCTCCGAGGAATTCCTTGAGCAGCTGCGCCTTTACCTTGTGCCATATCGCAACTCGGAAGGCCGGCCGGAAATCCAATGGGATTCCCTGCGTGACCTGTTGGAAAAGTTCAATCCCACCAAGGACTGGGCGCGCCATGGAAGCCTGATTGAGGCGCTCCTCGTTGAGCTGGCAAACTTCGGTGTCCAGGTCCCCGAATCGACAGTAAGGGAGAGGATAGGTCAATTGTAGAATAAGTTGAGAGTTGGCCTGTGCTCCCGGAACCTGCATGGTGAAAACACCTTCTTTATATCGTATCACAGGTGTCACGGGACCACAAGCCATCCTTTCAATAACATAAAAAATTATTTGTTTCATGAAAAAAGCTATAGAAATGGTCCATAGCGCGACCATAGGGTTGAACCTGCGTGCAGGTGCAGTGATGTTGGCTGTCTATTCCCTGGTCCCTGGAATCTGCCTTGGCCAGGATGGAAATGCCGGAATCGAAGCGGCAAATTCCCAGATAAGGAGTTATTTTGGTGCCGGTACCCAGCTCATGTACGGTGTCGGTGCACTCTTGGGGCTCATCGGAGCGGTCAAGGTATTCCAGAAATGGAACAATGGAGATCCCGATACGGGAAAGGTAGCCGCTGCCTGGTTCGGGAGCTGTGTTTTCCTTGTGGTGGTAACAACCGTAATCGAATCGTTTTTTGGAATCAGTTGACCATGGGAAATTCAATATACAGGATCCATAGGGATATCAATAGGCCAATCGAGTTCCATGGGCTCCAGTCCCATTACATCGGCTTGCTTGCCCTGGGATTCGTTCTTTTGCTGGGGCTGTTCCTGGTACTGTACTATTCGGGGACACCCAGGATCATGAGCCTTTCTGGTCTTGTCCTGATTGGCCTCGCCTGGACCGCCCAGGTCCAAAAATGGAGCAAGCGATATGGACGTCATGGTCTTCTAAAGTCGTATGCGCGGAGAAAACTGCCGAGCTCAGTCCGTTTGAGGGACAGAAGGACCTTTATCTGCATCAAGCCTTTGGAGGGAAAGAAATGGACATAGACTTCAACTTGGCCTTCCCCCTGCTGGACATTGAGCACGACTGCAT
>CALGIY010000229.1 GCA_937914965.1 uncultured Thermoanaerobacteraceae bacterium
GCACCTGCACCTGTTCCACCATTTCCCTTTTAATCAGCGTTTTTTCCGGTATCGCTGCCTTGGCCAGAACCACGGGCGCTTTTTCCAATGGATCTGCCTTTTCTACAGCATCCTGCAGGTATAGGTAGCCCACTCCTGCAGCCAGGAGTGCCAGGATAACAGCTGTGAAGATCATCAGCTTTGGCCGCACCTTGCATTCCACCTCTATCTAGTGATTAGTAGTTAGTCACTGCTTGTTAGTGAATCAATTTGACAGCATAGGACCCGTAGTCCGCACCTGCTCCCAGTTCTCCGGAATAAACGGACTTGATAAAACGCCCGACAACATAATTTTCATTTCCCTGACCTTCCACTCCATCCACGAAAAAGGCAGCGAACCCGCGGATTTCTACCTGTTTGGGAGTGATTTCATACCAGTCCACTACCCGAATCACAGGAATGATCAATAACCGCGGGCAGTCTCGCTTGCAGTTTTCCGGAGTGCATCCGTCCTTGCATTGGCTGATACGGAATTGAACACCATCAACCGTAGGGCCTGACATGTTTCCGGTTTCGGTGGGTATTTGGTTCCCTACCCGGAGTATTTCCTGGTAGCCAAGCTTGACCTGCTCCCGGTATTCGTTCGCCCCGCCTCCTGGTGTATTGTCGGTGTCTAAAGCGCCGAACCAACCATGCATCCTCCCATCAACACCTGCCTCAGCAGCACCCCCAGCACCCTCTTTTAAAACATATTCCCGGCCATACTGCAGTTCCTGCTCCTCAATGCTGAAGGGCACCACTCCAATAACTCCTGACAGAGGCCCTGCAAATGCAGTTGCAGCAGCAGAGACCTCCTGTGTTGTAAAACCCAGTACCTGTGCAAAGAGAAACTGTACCTGCTGCTGTGGTCTGACAGTAATGGATCGAAGGTCAGACCCTACTTCCACCTCCAGGTTCCCAGCAGAAACCCCATTAGCCAGGGCATATTCCTTGGCTACCACTACCGCACAGTCCGGATCACCAGGAAGTTCCTGGGCACCCGCCAGAGCTGCGGCATCAGCGGTGTTCACAAGGTGTGTTTTACAGGAAAAAAGGAGACCGATATCAGTTACCAGAGAAACACAGCCCAAGAAAACAACGAGCCCCAAAGCAACCAGAACTAAAGCAGCCCCCTGTTCAGCGGAGAGCAATCGAATTATGTAACCCTTCTGCTTGGCCATTTTTCTTTTGCATCTTTCGCCTAGCTTCCGGATTCTAAACAAATTAGCCACCCCCTTATTCCACACGCATGGTTACAGCCGCTCCCAAAGGATAAGGATTAGGGATGATCTCCGCCATAAAAGGGGTCATGATCAGGACGCTGTAACGCACTTCAACCTTGAGGCTGTCTCCCCGCACTCGCTCCCCTTCTGGAGGTGAAATGGCGATCTGCAGACGGTTTCTGTCGAGGGTCCCCGCAATGTGTTCAACAGTATTTATAATCTCCTCGTCACTTCCCCCAACCACCCCGACTCGTGCCCCTTCCCGTGCAGCCTGAGAAATGATCAGGTTATCACTGAAAATAATTCCGAACTCGATAATACCAAAAAACAAAAGAAGCAGGATCGGAAGAACCAGGGCAAATTCCAGCAGAGACTGCCCTCGAAGATGCCACAGCTTTAAGCGCACCTTCTCCACCGCACTTCCTTTAAACTGCTGTCCAAAACACAAGAAGCGCCTGTAAAATGCTTGCCGAACCGTCTTTTTTGTCAACCAATTGTCGCTGTTTTCTGAAAAATGATGATACAGTAAGCAGCAATTGTGCCCAGGGAAATGGCTAAACCGTAGGGAAAAAGAGAACTGTAAGGTGTGCGCTCCAGCAGCAGCAGCGCCCCCTTTTTGCCAGTCCACCTTCCGCTCATAAACAGAACACAGGCCAGAGTTAGTCGCTTCAAGGTTGACCATAACTCGTGGCGCCAGAGGAGGAACGCTACCGCTATCACCCCGCCCACCAGTGCTGTACCCAGGGCGGTGTATAGTGCAAAAAGGGGCCCCTTGAGAGCCCCCACTGCGCCCAACAGCTTGACATCCCCTGCTCCCAGGCCGCCTAGGGCAAAAGGCACAAGAAAGAGCAGCATACCTGCTATAAAGCCAACAATGCTAGTTTTCATCCCCGGCAGCCCCAGGGAAGCGGTATGAATCACGACCCCGGCAAAAACAGCAGGAAAAACCACTTTATTGTAGATTTTCCGCTCCTGGAGATCGGTCCAAACACAGATCAATAAAACCAGCAAGAGGACCAAATCAGCCAGTGCAATCTTCACCGGCCTCACCTGCTTTCACAACTTTTTCTGGAAGGTATACTGGGAAATGAGAGAATATGGCGCAGTATTCAAATTCAAAGAGAAACCCTACATACAGGTAGGGTTATAAAGACTTTATCTCTTCAGGGGGTGGTTGACATTAAACACCGCAGCATAAACATCCTGCTATAAGATATTTGCTTTAACTTGCCGCTGGGACTTTCAACTGGTCAGTTACGTTTTGGAAAATAGTCTTGAGCCCGCCACCCATAGCAGTAAGCACTCCGATCACTACCACAGCGATCAAGGCTAGGATTAAACCGTACTCCGCCATACCCTGTCCTTCTTCCTCAGTGAGGAATCTTTTTGCTAGATCCAACAATCCGTTCGCCTCCCTTGTCTTTTTAATTTTGTCTATTCTAGTTATTTTGAGATATCATGGAGATACTTTTGAACTGTGATCTCTAGCAGAAATAAATACAATAGGTCCTATGCAAATTGTATCTATTTTAGATATATTCCGAAATCAACCCAAAGTCTCGATTCTTTGAGGATTTCCATCCTGTTTTAGAACTGGACTGTTGTCCTCCCACTATGGGACAACAGGTCTAACCACTCCTTACCATCTAAATCCTTCTGGCCACAAACCGCGGCATAAAATCAAGACAACCCAATAATCAGGGTTGTCTTTCCTGTGCAGTTCAAGACATCACAAAGATAAACTGGACTTTCTAATGGCGTTCTTGTTGAAATTCCAGCGAGGGCCTAATTAAATTGTAGTTATTGTTCATAAAATTACGCTTACTGGGTTGCAGTTCCTGACATCACCCCAGGAGTGCAGGTAACCCCAAAGTTAGGGATCCTTTCACCGCGTGAAAGGCATCGCGCCAGGGAGGTGACAGTCCTCAGTCCCACCCTTTCGGTGAGCAGAAAATAATGAATCATCTTCCCCTGGCATACCGCAAACCCCGAATCCAAGGCCTTTAGACCAAGAGATTGCTGGCCAAAAACCAGGGTGAAGTCATGTTTCCGGTGCAGACACCTCAGTATTTCAGGTGTCTCATCTGATGATCCATCATCAATAACAACCAGTTCAAAGGACCGCGGTGAAGACTGATAATAAGCAAGCAGCTCTTTTACTACTCCCTCAATAATCGAGGCCTGGTCGCGAACGATAAGCAAGAGACTTAAGTCTGGGTTGGGATACCCGAGTCTTTGGAATAGATGTGAATTTCGGAAGGCAAAGTAGACAGTAATGCAGAGGAGAAACATCAACAGGACCCATAAAAATATCCACGCCATTGTTTACCCCCCCCTCTCTCCAATATATGCGGAGAAAAGGGAAGGGGTTAAAACACTAAACCTCTACCAAATGGTTTTTAATAGCGTAAATTGCAGCCTGAGTACGATCAGTCACTTTTATCTTGCGAAAAATACTGGTGATATGGTTTTTCACTGTTTTCTCACTAATAAACAGTTTTTGAGCAATACCACGGTTGGATTCTCCTTTGGCGATCAGGGCCAAAACCTCTTTTTCCCTGGCTGTAAGAGCCCCAATCCCACTTTCCTTTTCCGTAGCTGAGCTCAAACGATTGTATTCACCAAGCAGTGTCCCTGTTACCACGGGATCAAAGGCAGGCTTGCCCTCAGTAACATCATAAATCGCTTTTAATAGTTCCGACGGCTCTATATCTTTCAATAGATACCCACAAGCACCGGCTTTGATAACCTCTAACATGTCTTCATCTTTAGCAACAGTGAGGATAAGAATTTTTATATCAGGCATTTCCCTGCGAATCACGCGGCTCGCTTCTACCCCGTCAGTACCGGGCATTTTCAAATCCATAAGGATTATATCAGGCTGGAAACTGCGGGACAAATTGATGGCACCCTGGCCGTCACCAACCTCTCCGATAATTTCCATACGGGGATCTAGCCCCAGAACCTTTCGCAAGCCTTCCCGGAACAAAGGGTGATCATCGGCAATGAGTACTCGTATTTTCTCCACGTGTTCTCCCCTCCACGCAAACAGGAATTACCAAAAATATTTCCGTACCCCGCTCTAAAGCGGAATGGATCTGTATTTCCCCACTGAGAGCCTGGGCACGCTCCCGCATATTCAACAACCCATAATGACCCCTTTTGTCCAGGGAATTCTTGAGATCAAACCCCTTGCCATCATCTCGGATCAAGGCAGTAATTCGGTGTGGGTAAAGCTCTAACTTTACTGTAACCTCACTGGCTTCAGCATGCTTATGCACATTATTTAAGGCTTCCTGGATAATCCGGAAGACGGCTAATTCTAGAGCCTTACTATACCTTCTCTCCTTCCCAAATAAAAAAAAATTCAGGGGAAGGTTGTGCTGCTCCTGGAAGTCTTCACAGAAACGCCGCAGTCCCCCGACAAGGCCCAAATCATCCAGAGGCATGGGTCTTAAGTCGAAGAGGATCTTTCTGATATCTTTCAGAGAGCCACGTACCAGATCCTTTAGTTTTTCTAGTTCTTCCTGTAGTTTACCGGGGTCGTGCGTTA
>CALGIY010000230.1 GCA_937914965.1 uncultured Thermoanaerobacteraceae bacterium
TTACCTTTTTACTTTTTTCACTGTGGACCAAGGTCCGTAGATTTTTTTGCCGTCTACTGTTTTAAAAGCTCTTACTTTATAAAAATAGGTCTTGCCTTTCTTCAAAGTTTTGCTAGTCCAGGCGGTTTTATTCGTTTTTAAAGTCTT
Source organism: uncultured Thermoanaerobacteraceae bacterium (assembly GCA_937914965.1). Taxonomy (GTDB): domain Bacteria; phylum Bacillota; class DSM-12270; order Thermacetogeniales; family Thermacetogeniaceae; genus CALGIY01. The sequence goes on from CALGIY010000230.1 coordinate 148, forward strand.
CGCTAATTTCCACTTTCCTTTACCTTGTTTGGAATAAACTTGGTAACCAGATTCGCCAGCAATGTTCGTAAATTTAATCTTTGCTTTTTTATTTTTCTATTGCATGCAGCATAGATAACCTTTAGAAACCAAATTAACACTATGCAACATAAAACTTTTAAAAATGCAATACCTAAGTTTTTGATAAGGAGTTCATCAGCAGTGAAACCTTTCATCAATGAAAATCATTGCCTGAAAGAGAATTTTCTCTTTCCTATCCTTCTAACGATAGGTTTCTTTCTTCTGGGCAATCAGCTGGTCGCCCAGGAACACCTAACAATGGAAACAAAAGGGAAATTTGCCACCGGGACAGTCCTGGATGCCGTTACTGGTAAACCCGTTCAAGGGGTCAGCATCCGGGGACTGGAAGTAGAGGCCAAGACCGACAGCAAGGGACGGTTCCAGCTCCCATCGGACTCGTCCGAACGAAAGATATCTCTGAGCCATGTTGGGTACAGGGATACGGCAATTTTATTGGACCCATCGATCTTGCCGATGGAGATCATGTTGGTGCCCGTGGCCAACATGATCGAGCAGGTGGAGGTCGTGAGTACCGGATACCAGCAGATACCCCGCGAAAGGGCTACCGGTAGCTTTGCTCTGGTGGACAGCAGGACCCTGCAGCGCAGCCCGTCCATGAACATTCTTTCCAGGCTGAACGGGGTCACCAACGGATTGCTCTTGGACAGGAATACGGGCAATGCCGATGGAATGAGCATTCGGGGCAGGAGTACGCTTTTCTCATCAACGAGGCCATTGGTGGTCGTCGATAATTTTCCCTATGAGGGGGATATCAACAGCCTGAATCCAAGTGATATAGAAAGTGTGACGGTGCTGAAGGATGCCACCGCTGCCTCCATATGGGGCGTAAGGTCTGCCAATGGCGTGATCGTGATCACCACCAAGAAAGCAAAAGAGACCTTCAGCGCTGAGTTTTCATCAAATCTCACCGTTTCAGACCGGCCCGATCTTTTCTATCAGAAACGCATGGGGTCCGCGGAGCTGATCGAGCTGGAGAGTTTCCTCTTCTCCAAGGGTGAATACACCCGGGCCCTCAACAGCAGCTACGAGGACGTTTCGCCCGTTGTGGACCTGCTGGATCGCCTGGGAAAGGGTGAGATATCATCCGGCCGTGCAGAAGGCCTTTTGCAGCAGTATGCAGGGGTAGACAACAGGAAGGACCTGTCCGAAATCTTCTATAGGCCAAAATTCGAGCAGCAATATTATCTGGGCCTATCCTCATCGTCCAGATCGGTGCGCAGTACCATGAGCGTGGGATATGACCGTTCCCTCAAAGAAACGGTATCCGTGGACCAGCAGCGATTGAACCTGAGGGCATCCAGCCAATGGAAGGATGCATCGGACAGGTTTGGCGCGGAAATGAACTTGTGGTATTCCGGCAACAGCAACAGAAATGGGAATGCGCTGGGATTTAGTCCCAGGTTTCCCTATGAAAGGCTGTTGGGGGACGATGGGGCTCCCTTGGAGGTTTCAGCTGCCGGAACGCTCAGGAAATCCTATACCGATACCGTGGGCAATGGAATGCTCCTGGACTGGAAATACCGACCCGTGGAGGAGCTTCGGGGCGAGTGGAACAGCTACTCCCGCAGCGACCGCAACCTGAGGTACGATTTTGGTGCAAGGGGAGCCATTTACCGTTCCCTGGCGCTGAAGGTCAACTTCCTCTCCAGCACGGGTTGGCAGGACTGGAGCACACTCTATGACCCAAGTTCCTTCTTTGTGAGGAACATGGTCAACCAGTTTTCCAGCATCGATCCATCCACAGGTACAGTGACCAGGCCGGTCCCCTTGGGCGCGATAATGGACCGAGGGACGGTTCGCTCGGATTCCAGGTACGGGCGCGCGCAGCTAGACTGGAACGAGACGCTCTGGGAAGACCATAGGCTTAGCGGTCTTTTGGGTGCCGAGTGGAGGCAGGACAGGGTCCGTTCGGAGAGCCCCGGTTATATCTATGGATATGACAGTGACCTGGAAAATTTTGCCGAGGTGGACATATTCAGCTTCTTTCCCATATACCATAACGGTGACTACAGGAGGATCGAGCGGTATGGTACCCTTAGAAGGCAGGTGGACAACAACAGGTCTTGGTTCGGCCTGATGTCCTATACTTTCAGGGACAACCTCACGGTGACCGCAAGTGCACGGAAGGATGCCTCCAACATCTTCGGTGTCTCCGCCAACCAGAAGGGGGTACCGCTATGGTCCCTGGGAACTTCCTACTCGTTCCAGGACCTTTTGGGGTGGCCGCCCCTTGATAGGCTGAAGTTGAGGGTTACCTATGGCTACAACGGGAACGTCGACAAGAGTACAACGGCATTCCTGACCTCTGTGCTCTACCAGAACAGGAACCTCTGGGGGAGCCCCGCGGACCGGATCACCAATCCGCCAAACAGTGCCCTGAGATGGGAGCGTGTCTCCAATTTGAACATTGGCCTCGATTTCCAGGCCTTGGGCAACCGATTTGGGGGTTCCCTGGAATATTACATCAAGCGGGGCAAGGACCTGATGGGAAACAGCCCCATAGCCCCTCAGACCGGGGTTACCGAGTTCTATGGCAACGTTGCCCGCACCAAAACCGGGGGCATCGACGCCCAGGTATGGATCGACTGGGTGAGCTCCGGGGCGGCCAGGTTCAGGACAGACCTGATCTATAACCACACCAGGGACCGCGTCGTTGATTACTATGCTGCCACAAGTACGAATTCCGACGTGGTGACCGCTTCGGGCATCTTCCCGATTGCCGGCAACCCCATCAACTCTCTTGTCCTCTACCGGTCTGCCGGCCTTGACCATAAGGGCGACCCGATGGGATATCTCGGGGGCAAAGAGTCTGACGAGTACAGCGGGATACTGAACGGCTTCGAAAGGGATGCCCTAATCGTGATGGGCTCGATGTCACCGACCCATTACGGCAGTTTGCGAAACACGCTGTCCTTCAAGGGTTTTGAGATATCCTTCCAGCTGCTTTACAAGCTGGGGAACTACCTTCGAAGGACCAATTCCATGAATTCCTCGGAACTGATCGCCGGACGCTACACCTTCTCGGATTACCATCGCAGGTGGCAGCGGCCGGGGGATGAGGCAACCACACAGGTTCCCAGGTTCGTCTATCCCAGGGATCTGAACAGGGAGGAGTTCTACCAGCATTCCTCTGTCCTGGCCTATAGTGGAAGTGCCGTCAGGTTGCAGGATCTCAGGGTTTCCTATGCCATCTTGCCCTTTGCTTCACGTAGAAAGGCAGAACTGCAGCTTTTCCTTCACGCCAATAATCTGGGCATCATCTGGAGGGCCAATGGGGAAGGGCTGGATCCGGATATAGGGGACGGAATCCCATCACCTTTTGAAATGACTCTTGGTATTAAATTAAACTACTGGAAATGATGAAAAGATCAATATTTTATTTTACCGCACTGCTCTCGCTGCTGGGATGCTCGGCTGAATTCCTGGAAGAGAGGCCCAACAGTAACATCATCGTTCCGGCCTCACCGGATGATTTCCAGCGGCTGCTGGACAACTTCACGGCCGTGGGCTATACCAGCGCACTGCCCCACCTGAGCGCGGACGAATATTTCATAACCTCAGAATCGGACTGGCTCTCCAGCAGGTCGGCCACCGAGCGCAATGCCTATGTCTGGGAGCGGGACGTTTTTGGAGGGGAGGTCGCAAGGGAAGACTGGAACGCTCCCTACAGGACCGTTTTCTACGCCAACAGCATAATCGATGGGGTACAGAAGCAGACCGGTGGCCTCATCCAGGGAGGCCAGTACGCTGAGGTCTACGGACAGGCCCATTTTCACAGGGCAAGGGCAAATTATGACCTGCTCAAGAACTTCTCTGTACCCTTCGACTCACTCACCCAGTCATCGGATTTGGGCATACCCCTGCGCAGGGACCCTTCGGTCGATGCCCTGATGCCAAGGGCCAGCGTCCAGGAGTGCTACGCTTCGGTCTTTGCAGACCTACAGCAGGCACTCGCTCACCTGAAGAGCTATGGACCGCTCCCAGAGAGGAACAGGCCCACCAGGTTGGCCGTCTTTGCGCAGCTCTCAAGGATATATCTGTACCGGGGAGAGTTCCATCCGGCAGAGAGGTATGCCGACAGCGTCCTGAATCGCTACGACAGGCTGATCGATTACAATTCGGTTTCCACGGAAACCAATACACCATTTTCCCTGACCAATGACGAGCTGATCCTGTACGGTGCCACCAACAGCTACAACAACGCATCCCAGCTCAACCAGGGCGGGACGGTGTTCGTGGACACTTCGCTGATGGCGCTCTACGATACGGGCGACCTGAGGCGCAGCGTCTTTTTCAGGGAGGTCCTACCCGGCAGGCACATCGTGAAGAGGGGCTACAACGGGAGTGGGCTCAGCCCGTTCAATGGACTGGCCGTCGATGAGGTCCTGCTCATAAAGGCAGAGTGCCTGGTGCGCAGGGGGGACCTGCATGGCGCGGAGGTCCTCTACAACAGGCTGCGGAAGCACAGGTATTCCCTTGGCACGTACGCCAGCACAACATTCCTTGAGGCACCCTCTGCCCTTGAGTTGGTCCTGCTGGAGAGGAGGAAGGAACTGGTCTGGAGGGGGATCCGCTGGGACGACATCAAGAGGCTGAACGGCCGTGGCGCAGGCATCGTGCTCAGACGGACATTGGGCCGAAAGGTACATACCCTTGAGCCCACCTCCGGGAGGTACGTTTTCAATATCCCCCAGGACGAAATAAACAGGAGCGGAATCGCCCAGAACGAAAGATAGATAACACTAAAAAAATAAATGAGATGAAAAAATCAAAAAAAATCAAATTGCACCAATTCTGCCTGGCCCTGGTGGTTTCCCTATGGACAACCTGCAGTTTAGGGCAGAAAGTTTTCATGGGGAGCGTTGACCCTTCCCTAAAGGTTGATTCCATAGAGTTCAGGTATTCGGGTGATGTCCTGGGGATGGGGCGTATATATTCGGAGGCACCCGCTCACTATGCCAGGCTGGAATCGGGGAGTTTCCAAATCAACCTGCCAGAGACCCCCGGTCCTTCCTATCTGCTCATCATCCCTCCCAGCGGCACACTTCAGGCCGAGAAGCTTTTCCGTCCGCTGTCCTATGGCCCTTTCCTGATGGGAAAGGGGGATACACTTGATCTGCGCGTCTCGGGTTCGCGGATATCGCCCGGACCTGCATCCACCCCAGCGTGCCTCCTGCAGATGCAGGCCATCTCTCTGGATGAGGAGCGTTTAGAGGAAATGGTCCGGATCAGGGTGCGCTACAACCAAAATGACACTGTCGGGTTGGCCCAAAGGACCCGTCCTTTCCTTGATGAAGTCCGTGCGGCATACCGGGGTTGGGAAGCCGCCCTGATGGAGAACTTCGAACGCTATCTGCCAATGCTGGACCCTGAGTTTGCACGGGTCCTTCGATATGAACAGATAGGGAGGCTGAGGAACAGGGAGTTGGGTGGATTTCGTTATTTGGTGGAGCTGGGCCCTGATGCTGCCCGCCCCGTTGCAGCGCGCTATTATATGGACAGCCAGATCGGCCGGGAACAGGATTATGCAAGATCATATGAAGGCAACTCTCCCGAATTTGCCTCCTACCTCAACATGAAGGCAGTGACGGACCTGCTTGTAGCATATAGCATGGTCCAGGGGAGAATGTCGGTTGAATTTCCGCCCGTACTGGATATAATAGCCCGAAGGTATCAGGGCAGGACCTTTGATGAGGTTGCTTTTTCGGCATTCTTGGACCGAGGGGCCCGAAAGTACATGGACCCTAGGACCTTTTCTGTCCTATCCTCAAAGATTGGGGAGCCCCAAAGGAGGGAATACGTGCTGAAGCAGAGGTCAAGGACTTCCCCGGGGAATCCTTTCTTCGAATTCGAAATGGTGGACCAGGACGGTCAGCTGGTGAGGAATTCGGACCTTGAGGGCAAGGTGGTCGTATATGACTTCTGGTACACGGGTTGCATAGGCTGCGCGGTATTGCACAAGGCAATGCGTCCTGTAAAGGACCGGTTCAGGGGGAATCCCAATGTCAGGTTCGTCAACATATCGGTGGACCTGGATGAACAGAGATGGAAGAGTTCGGTGACATCCGGAGCATATTCCTCAGAAGGCGACATAAACCTCTGGGTAGGTCCGGGAAAAGACCGGGCCATCGTGAGGCACCTGGGGATAAATTCATATCCAACCCAAGTGATAGTGGATGGCAACAACCGAGTGGTAGCCATGAATCCACCGGATGTCCGGACAAGCAGCCAGGTACCGGGATTCATCGAGATGGTCGAGCGTGCCATAGAACCGAAAATGTAGGTGGGTTCCACTTTCAGTAAAATGGAAAGAATCCCGGCAAGGCCGGGATTCTCTGAGTGTTTAGGGGATATAGACGCCCTTCTTGGCATCCATCTCCACGATCAGCCCCTGCGCTTTCAGGTCATCGGCCTGAGAAGCACTGAATGTGCTGGGAACGGAACCAGGTTTTTCAGTTCTCTGCCAAGCACAGGTGTTCGTGCTGTTTTCTTGGCAGTTGTTTGGGTCATAGGCCCCGGAGAGAGGTGTATATTCCCCACTGGAGGAATTGACGTAGATTTCTCCAGCCAACCTGGCGCTCGAGCTGTTGCTTTCGGTGAACGCACTCATCGAAAATGCGGTCCCGATCACGGCCAGTCCCAACAGGGAGGGGCCGTATGTTTTTTTTATGATGTTCATGATGTTCTTGTTTTTATGTTCAAAAATCAGTTGTTTTTCCGGATGGCCCACATTCCCAGCATAAGGATGATGATATTGAATGCCAGGTGCTGCTCCCATCCCATCGATCCGATGACACCGCCGCAGTGGCACAGCTTTTCCCTGACAAAAGCGATCATCAGAAGCAAGTAGGCCGTAAATGCTCCCATCAGGGCTACGGAGGCCTTTAGGGAATTGTGCCGCAGCTTTCTGCTGGGAAGGACCATTCCCAGGGCCAGGAGTAGTTCTAGGGCGGGGATCCCCCATCCGATCACCGCGGCATGGCTGCCCAGAATGGGGACCCTGCCTATGCCCTTTATGAAAGGTGCGATGTCCATCAGTTTGCTGTAACCCGTGTAAGCAAAAAGGAAGACATAGATCAGACAGACCGTCTGGTTGACCAAGATTTCCCTGGACTGGGACAGCCTTCGGTCGGAGGTTCCGGCCGTCCCGGCCGCCACTCCCGTTCTTTGGAATCGTTTTTTCATGGTATGCTTTGCCTGTTGGTGTGAATCGGTAGTTCATCTTGCGGGCGCCGGTACTCTTCCGGACCTCACCGCCAAAAAAAAGTTACCCCCCGGATGGGGAAAGAGAGCGAATTTACGGTTGTGGAATTCCTTTAACATAACTGTGTTCTTGGTCATTGTTGTGGTCGAAAAATTGGCCACTTCGGCTTTTCCCATAAAGGTCAATGGCAAATCAGTGGGCCATCTTTCCAGCTCCTGAAAAGAAGTTGCCCGCCATCGGGCCGCATCCCCGGCTCTTGGACTCAACGGCTCCAGGAACGGGTTTCCAGTGCCGGATTGAATTTTCAGAAACGGTCATGTAAAGGTCGATGGATAATCCCGTGCAACAAAACAAAATACCGCCAACTCCCCAATTAGGGGTTCCAGGGGATATGAAATGGGAGCTGGACCCAAATTACCGGTGATTTTGGCAATATCGTCTTTCCACCGGCGGAAACCCCTGGTCCAAGGAGTTTGCAGCCGGTACTGAGAGTTCAGGAAGAGCCATGTCTGGGTGTGATTATCAGCGTTTTCGACATAGGTTCCCTGCCCGAAGTGCAGTTTTTAACCCTCCAAACAGTCTTTTTGGGCAATAATGACGAATTTCTTCTCCCTGTGGGCCAAAACTTGGTTTTCCTGCCCGTGCCCCTTGCGCTGCCGGGATCTTTGGGGCACCTTTGTCCTGATCGATCGCAAAGACTCCTTGGCCTGGAGCCGCCGTTCCGGTGCGAGACCGGAAGAGTATTAACCACAGAGGACCATAAAAATGGAAAGCAAGCAGAGACATCACCGCTACATCCTGCTCTCGGACATTCCCATCTCCCCGTTGGAGATGCTTGGGCTGGGACAGGACCATCCTGACGACCCGAAATGCAACATCGTGTTTCCGTCTCAGAACTGAGCGTGGGCGCACATCCCCAGGGATGTGCGCCCATCCTTTTGGAGTGGATGGCGCAATTGCTCCGATGTTTCCACTAACCGTCCCCCTAAATCCCTAGACCTATGGACAAGAAAATCAGAGAACATTACGGCAGCCTGCCAGCGGAGAGCTGGGAGGAATTCGCCCACTTTTCGGCCAACCTCCAGCACATCCTGGGCATCCCCTTTTCCGTCAGGCACTTCCAGGAATACACGGCATGCCGGGCTTATGCCCGAAGGCAGGCAGGACTGGACCTCCGGGCGGGGATCACCGTGCCCTTTGCGGACAGGGACCTTGCCCGTCTGGCGGCAGGGCCTCCGGCCATGTTCGCCTCCTTCCATTTCGGCTCCTACCGGAGCGTTCCGCTCAGGATCCTCGCCCTTGGGCGTTCGGTCTGCGTGGTGCTCTCAAGGGAGGTAATGGCCAAATATTCACGGTACTATTCTTCCCTGCTGGTCAATCCCGGTGACCCGGATGGGCCCCCGGGTCTCTTGCTCGTGGAGGCAGAGGACCCCTCGCTCTTCTTCAAGCTGCGAAGTGCCACCCGCCGGGGAATGCACGCCTTCGTCTATGCCGACGGGGCCAGGGGAGCCCGAGCGGCCGGGAAGGAACAGGGACAGCTCATTTCCGTGGAGCTCCTCAAGGGAAGGTTGGGGGCGATGTCCGGCTACCTGGACTTTGCCCACATGCTGGACATGGGGGTGCACCTGCTCCTGGACAGCGCGCTCCAACCGCAGCTGGGCTTCCAGGGCCAGGAGATCCGGGCCATGACCCTGCCGTGGGATTCGGACCGCAGAAGGTTCGCCGAGAGGTCCCTGGGCGAGATCTTCCGCTGCTTCGGTCGGAGCCTCCGCCAGTTCCCTCACCTCTGGGAGCCACTCCTGTACCTGCACCGCCAGGGCGTGCCAACCTCCGCACTTGCCGGATGGAAGGCCGATGAGCGGCTGGTGCCGCTCGATCCCAAGATGCACTGGGGGCTCGACCGCTATACCTACAGGAGGTACATGGTGGGAGACCCGGCGGGTTTTGGTTGGTAAATTCAAAATTTCTCGTTAAATTCAGCTGACCAAGTGTAAATCAAATGACTGAATCGTACCTGAGCTCAATAAAGAGAACGATGGCCGGCCGGACAGTGAGGCACGCGGGCTTCTGGCTCGCCTATCTCACCTATTTCTATGCGGTGAACAGGCTGGGCAACCAGAACCTGACCTTTCCCACGGTCATCTTTTCGCTCCCCTTCTTCCTGTTGGTCTACTATGGGGTGGGGCATGCGCTCGGGACGCACTTTTCCCGCGGGAGGTACGCCGCTGCAGCGGGCCTCGCCCTTGCCGTCTACCTGGCCGCTTTCCTGGGAATGCTGTCGCTAACGCACGGCGGAGCCTCCCATTTAGGGCTCTTCTCGGAGTACCTTACCTCCAGTCCCGAATTCTCTATGGGCAAGTTCCTGCAGAACTACCTCAAGCTGATAGGCAATTTCAGCATATTCGCAGCTCTGGGCCATCAGTACCGCACCAAGCTGGCATCCATGGAAAAGGAGGGGCGAGAACGGGAATCCCGGCTGAGGTTCGAGTATGCCGCCCTGGCCCAGCAGGTCTCGCCGCACCTGCTGGCCAACCTGTTCCAGTCCCTGGACAGGCAGATGAGCGGGGGCGTGCCCGAGCAGGTGCGCTCGGGGGTTATGGACCTCTACGAGCTCATGCTGCACTATATGCGGGCGAGCCTGCCCGAGAGCTCAAGGACCGTCCTGCTCTCGGAGGAACTCGGTGCCTGCCGGAGGTTCATCCAGGTAAGCTCCTCGATGTCGGGAAGGGAACCCACCTTCCGCTGGGACCTCTCCGGCGAGCTCTCCGGTGCCGTGGTACCGCCGACAACCCTTCTGACACTGGTGGAGAACGTTTTCAAGCACGGTGACCCCTATTCTCCGGGCCGGCCGCCCCAGATCAGGGTGTCCGTGGGCAGGGACCTCTGCTCGATCTCGGTCAGCAACACTTGTCGCAAGGGCAATCCCCTCTCGAACGGGCACGGCCTTGGGCTCACGAACCTTCGCAAAAGGCTCCACCACGTCTTTCAGAACAGGTACCAGATGGTCTGCTCCTGCCACGAGGGCGTCCATTCGGTAGATATCAGAATAGAATTCTAACCAAATTAAATCATCATGAGAAATTACAGAGCGATTATCCTGGACGACCAGCAATCGAGCATCGACCATCTGATGGAACATTTCCAGAAGGTGGAACAGGTAAGGGTAGAGGCCGAGTTCACCGATCCCTACCGGGCCCTTGCCTATGTCAGGGTGAATCCAGTTGACCTGGTCATACTGGACGTGGACCTGCAGAACCGCATCGACGGGCTGGAATGGATGTCCGCCTTCACCGGAAAGCACACCAAGTTCATCCTGTATACGGGTTACAGGCAGTTCGAGGACGACGGGTACATGCGCAACGTTGTCGACGTGCTGCTCAAGCCAGTGAGCTACCAGCGGTTCGCAACGGCCATGAAGCGCCTGGACACAGAGATCCGCCTGAGCATGCCGGGGAACCCAGCGCAGGATCCCGATGACCATGCCAACGAATACCTGAACGTCAGGAAGGACGGAAAGTGGAACCGACGGCTTGTATGGTTCCGGGAGATAACCCACATTCGTTCCAGCAACGGCTATCTGCTGATCCACCTTGCAACGGACCCTGAGGTCCTGATCAGCAACGCTTCCTTCAGGAGCGTCATGGAGATGCTGCCCAAACGGAAATTCAAGCAGTTCTCAAGGTCAATGGCCTTCAATGTCAGGTTCTTCCATTCCTTCACCTCTGGAAAGGTGAGGCTCAAGCATGTCAGTGAGGAGCTCCCCGCCGGCAACCTGGCAAACCACGCCTCCTTCAGGGAATTCCTGGAGACCAATTCGGTATAGTGCTTCCCGTTCCTTCCTTGTCCTGCTTGCCCATTGCGGGTCCTCGAAAAACAAGAAAGAAATGAAAGAAACACCGACTATCGGGCTGGAATATTTCCAGCACGTCTTGCTGTCCCTTTGGCGGGCAGCTCCCCAGGACCTCCAGGAGATCTCGCTTGCCGTACGGCCCGACCTCCTGGAGCGGGCCTGCTGCCAAGTGATCTCCCAGACCTGTGCAGCAGAACTCCAGCAGGCTTCGGGCCTCGATTTCAGGGCATACCTCACCGGCAGCTACCGTGCAGTGGGACGGCTCATGGAGGAGGCCACATCGCTCTGCGAGCGGGGCGCGGGCAGCCAAAGGGCTACCTGCCAGCAGGTCCTGGCCAGCCTGGAGACGATAGGGCGTTACATGGAGAACGGCCACGGGCAGCTGCTGGGCCCAGAGCTGCCCCTATTGCCATGCTTGGCAGGAGAGGCCATGGAGGCGCTCTCGGGGGAGTTCCAGAAAGTACGCCACCTCATACCTGGCACACCGGCTGGGGTCCTTCTCACACAAAGGCTGGAACGTTTCACCTCCGGAGCCGAGGCCGTTCCGTTGACAAGGGGGTCGATGGATTATTTCCAGCAGCTGGTGCGTAGGCTTTCGGACTGGGACTGGCAGAGCAAGGATTGCCCCTTCTGTCCGGTCCAGAGGTTCCTGGTCTACATGAACTTCAACAGCAAGGAGCTGATTGACCTTCTGGTTAAGGGTATTTCGGCGAGCTGCAAGGTCTCCGGTCCGCAGACAGGGCGGGAAGTTATGCTCCGTGAACGCCGGGTTTGCTTCAACCAATTGCACAGAAAACCGGGAATCGTCCTGAACCCTGGATATACCTCCCTGGATTCCTTCATCAACGGATGGTTCGACCTGGAGATCGAGCTGGAATCGGGAATGGTCCGTGGAGTGGAACCCGGCCGCAGGGAGCGGGCCAATGCCACGGGGGAAAAGATGCTCACCCTGAATGCCTCAGCCGACCAGCTGGCCATCCTCCTGCGGCTTCTGGACGAGGAGAGGGTGGTGAATGCCCGCTCGCTCAGCCAGGTCTTCCAGAGCATCGTGCCGCACCTTTCAACGGCATACAGGAAGGACCTTTCACCCTCATCGGTAAGGGTAAAGTCATACCATCCCGAAGAAGGGGACAAGCAGAGGGTCATCCAGATACTGCAGGGCATGGTGCGCAGGGCAATGGATTACTGATGGCAAGGTTTTCGCAATTCGGCAAGAAGGGGGCCTGGCCCCCGGAACATCCATCCGCGCTGCCTGACGACAGGGGACAGGGAAGCTCCGGCATGACCAGATTATGGGGGGGCTTTCAGCGCTCTCCCTGTGCCGAGGAACCCGTGAAAGCGCCATGCAGGCATCCCTGGCAGGGGGCTGCCTTCCCGATGAATGAGCAAAAAGGCCCGGTGCTGAAATTTGCCGCATCAGGCTCTTTATTTATTGGGTTGCAGTGTCTATATTTGTGGATATCAGTTTAATGATACACTGGTAATCAGTAACCGAGGAACCACCTCCCCAAGGTGGTTTTCTTTTGCACCCCATCATAGGGGTTCTGCGGGCGGACCCGCTGTTGGGGCCGGTGATTTCACAGGATTGACCTCCAGTTGGTAGGGCGGCCGAAGTTCCCTTCCAAGCGGGAACGGTAAATCTAGGCCAGGAACGGTAAACCGTACAAAGTGGCCTTTTTCCCTGTCCTGTGGGACAAAATGTGCTCTTAGGGACATTAGGTGTTGACCTTCCCGTACTCTGTTGTGACCATGTGCCCTGGTACAATTACCAGCAATCCGGTAGATTTATTGAAGTTCTTGCCAACCAAAGTCCCGAAAAGTTTGTTCCCCTATAAAACATCTTATCAATAAACCATCAAAAAGAAAAAATTATGTTCAGAGACGGAGCACGCAAGAGCATGTGGCAAGCTGAGATCAAGAGGTACGGCACCGTATTCAGCGAAGACCTAAAGTACGATGTTGTCATCATCGGGGGAGGGATCACGGGTATTTCGACGGCCCATAGGCTGCAGCTATCGGGGCTGAACTGCCTGCTGCTGGAAGCTAAAAACCTGGGTTTTGGCACTACCGGGGGCACCACTGCCCATCTCAATGATTTTTTCGACACGACGTTCAAGGAAGCCATAGGAAAGTTTGGGCTTGATAACGCACGCTTGCTGGCCGATGCGGGAAAAGAGGCCATGCGCGTATTCCATTCGAACGTAACCCAGCATTCTGTAGACTGTGACTTTGAAGAGAAAACTGCAGAACTTTTCGCTGTGGACGAGGATCAGGTGAGCCAGTTGGAGGATATCGTTGATGGTGCGAAGCAAGTGGGCTACCAGATGCACTATACCCACAGGATCGACTTTCCGATCCCCTTCAGGAAGGCGGTAAGGATACCGGGCCAGGCGCAGTTCCACCCAATCAAGTATATCAGGGCACTCGCCGAGGTGTTTATAGAGAACGGGGGCGCGGTCGTCGAGAACTGCCTATGCGAGTCCCACGAGGAATCCGAAGAGGGGGTACTTCTCCATACGAGCCTGGGAGATGTCCGGGCCAGGTATGCCGTATTCGCGACCCACACTCCTCCCGGGATCAGCCTGCTGCACTTCACCACTGCTCCCTACAGGAGCTACGTGATAGCCTTTTCGCTGAAGGGCAACAGCTACCCCACTACGCTCGGCTATGATCTCTACGATGCATACCATTATTACCGTACGCATGAGATCAATGGCAAAAAGATGATCATCGCCGGGGGGGAGGACCACAAGACCGGCCACACAGAAGATGCAGGAGCGTGCTTTTCCAGGCTTGAGGATCACTGCAGGCAACAGTTCGATGTAGATAGGGTCGAATATGCTTGGTCGAGCCAGTATTTTGAACCTGCCGATGGGCTCCCTTCCATCGGGGTTCTGCCTTCCAGCGAGGGCAGGGTCTTCGTGGCCACGGGGTTTAGGGGGAACGGCATGACCTTCGGGACCCTTTCTTCTGCAATTATCACCGATCTGATCAATGAGGGCTCCAGTCGGTACGAAGCGCTTTTCAATCCCAAGAGATTCCGGCCAACCGCGGGATTTACCACCTTCATCAAGGAGAATGCGACCGTGCTCAAGGACATGATAGGAGATAAGATCGGAATGGAGCGGATACGTTCATTGGCAGAGATTGGTGCAGGCGAGGCAAAGGTAATAAGGCATGAGGGCCGATCCTATGCAGTTTTTGCACAGCAGGATGGGGAGCTGCACGTATTAAGGAGCACCTGTCCGCACGCAAAGTGCGAGGTTCGCTGGAACAATGCCGAACTGTCCTGGGACTGTCCGTGCCATGGCTCCCGGTTCAACGTTAACGGGCAGATCCTGACCGGGCCGACTACCACTGGCTTGGAACGGATAGAATGATGGTCTTCCCCAAAAAATGGCTGGTGAGGGGAATCTCGAAAATAAACTTATGGATTACGGCTCCCTGCCGGGCTCACCGCACAGCAGTGCAATTCCAGCGTAGGTGAGCATATCTGGCTAATGGGCTACAGATCTCTGTGTTCCGCCATGACGGTTCGCCCTGATCGGGTACTATTCCGACCAAACAGCAAGTTCATAACCGTCCAGATCTCTGAAATAGAAACGCCTGCCGCCGGGGAAATTAAAGATGCCTTTGCTTATGGCTCCGCCCTCTCCATCGATCTTTCCCATAGTGGCTTCCAGGTCCTCTGAATAGAGGACAATAAAGATAGTGCCATTCAGGGGCGTGCCGAGCCTAAATACCCGATCGGTGTGAAATCCGGCTTGGCCTGTGTTCCGTAAACGTCCAACCGAAGCATGTGGTGTAAAATGTTTTGTCCGTTGGAGTTCTTCAGAGAGGAATTCGATGTACTGAATCTGTTCGTGTATCGGGGAGTTGGAATTGGTTTCACTCATCATGATTGGTTTTGTTTCTCCCAAAGTTAATGATCCGAGCGGTTTTTCGCAGGGAAAAATTGAATCACTCGAATCTTTAACTTAGACGCTCAGTCTCTTTGGAATCCATTGACAATCAGAAGGAACCATGGGTTCGTAGGGACCGAAGTTTCATAGCCCTGGGGCTGCATGTCCAATGGCAAGCCGGCTGCACCATGGACTTCCTGTGCCCTTGGCTACTGACAGCATTCTCAAAACCGGTCCGGGTCTTAGAGTTTTTTCTATGGCCCCGGGCACGGGATGTCCCCCACAAAATGCAAAATGATGCTAGCCCCCCGCCCATAATTCATGGATCAGAGAGGATTCCTGAAGAATTTTGAACTAGGCCCAAAGCCTGAACAGGTAGGACCTATTTCCTGATTTTGAGATCTCTGACTATCATCAAAACTATTCCAATTACCGTCAGTAAGCAAAAAACCTGCAAGCCTAACGCTCCTGCTGAGAAATCCATAAATAAGTATCAGTTAGTGTGTTGCGCAAAAATATACAAAAAAAGGACAATGTCAAACTCTAGGCGTTTTCGTGATAAGCCTTGCATGGCCCCGCTTGAAGGCTCCCCGATCGCTTTGACTCCCCCTGCTTAAGTCCTGTTGGTTTCCTTTCTCCAAATATGCCAGAGGTCCCCTACAAGTTGATATGGCCGGGAATGGGGTCGTGAACATTGTTAACCCAGTTCCTGCCTCGTTGAAAAGATTTTCGGCCAAACACATGCTCGGAAATATCGATTGATGGTGATGTAGTGAAAGGGAGTTGGAGTATTCGAGATGGATTGCGCAATCGATCGGGACGGGACCGGTGAAACCTTCTTGCCACCAAGCCAAGGGCTGCTGACCTTATTTACCTGGGTGTAATTTCCCGCAGGTTATGGGCTTTTGCTCCAAATAAGCGATTTGGGTGGCACCAAAATCAAAATCATGAAATGTCCTGATTGTAAGCAAACCTTATTGGTAGCCGAAACGCACGGTCTGGAAATTGATTATTGCCTGAACTTTCGGGGCGAATGGACATAACGGGAGCGAACCAGACTAAATCATGGATTTTTCCGCAACGCAGTAAAGTACGCTGGAGCAAGTGTACCAGATGGAAGGGATGATCGAAGTCCGATCTCCATAAAGGATCATTTGGGCAAAGGGGAGCGGAACTTTAGAGAGCGGAATGACCACGGTCAGCACCGGAAAGGGAATCAGAAGGGGCCGGGGGACCAACCCAGGAGAAAAAGCCATTTCTTTCGGATTTCTACGATTTTGACTAAACTCCTTTTTCTCCAATACGTACCAGGGAGCAGAACAGAAAGCTCTGAAGGCCGGACATCATTCCGCTACGGGAGATTTGGCCCTCTTCCAAAACACTGTCCTTCGGGTTACGGCCCAACTTCGCTGTTCATCTCGGACTGCCTCGTGGTAACCGATCATCTTTTTACATCGCAGATCGCCAGCCCGATAGGGAAAACTTGATGAATCTATAATTTTTTGGTCCGATTATGGTCCGGATATGTTATATTTGATTTTCCATAATACTTGAATTTGAGTTATTTAATTCAATAGGTAGTGACCTCCTTACCATAAGGAGGTTTTTTTTTATAAATAAATGTTCGATTTTTTGCTATATTTATAAATCAATTTTTATCTGAACATTATGGAGTTACTGACAGATGTGCAACGAGAGTTCCTGAAGATAACTGCACAGGACGAGCTGCTCAGAATAACTGGGCAATCCGGGGCTGATAAGATAGAGTTCACGATAGACGAATTCGGGTCGACTTTTAATGTAACCGCTATAAAGGGCGCACAGGACAAGTGGAGTGTTGTGAGAATATTGAGGGCCAGCATAAATTCCGGTTGAGTTGGCCGCGGTTCCCGGTGATCATTTGTTGTCACCTCTTACACGTGAAAGTTCCCATGGCTATCCCTCTTCCTCTAAATGAACTGAAATTCTATAATTTATTTAAATAAATCGATATATTTGGGTCATTCAAATGTTTTTCAAAAGTAGTTAGCAAGAAACCTCCAAATCCCATGGAGGTTTTTTTTGTGGAACACAAAGTCCCCCGATATGTGGAAACAGGGAGTGGTCTATGCAGGTCACGAAATATTGCCCGGTAGCTGTCCCCGGAATAGGGAACCATGGAGAGACACGGAATGGACAAGGGGTAATGCGGGATGACCCCAGGTGTTTAGATATGTCCTGTTCCAATGGCACTCTAAAGTTCACTTCTCTTGAAATCCCAGGGGATAGATGTCAGGAAAGCTGTGCGATGGGTAGGGAGAACCATATAGGTTTAATTCCGGGCAAGGTCAGGTGACAGCGCGAAGAAGAATTTCCTCCTTCCCCGGCCCCCCCCGGACCTGTTGGGGCAGAGGACCATTGATCTGCTCCCCGATTTCGATGTAAATTGTATCTTTGGAAAAAAAACACGAACGGTTTATTAGTTTGGTATGAGTCAAAATGCAGGAGGGACTGAAAAGAAGAGATACTCCCTAAAGCCCGAAAAAGAGGAAATTATAATCAAGAGGATAAAGCAATGGGAAATGAGGAAGCACTATAGGGATCCCCGTTACAACATCGATAGGTTTACGGAAGATGTCGGGGTAAACAAAAAATACCTCTCCCGTGTGATCAACAGGGGTTTTGGGACTAACTTCAGCGGATATATCAATAGCTTGAGATTGGGATACGTCCAGGAACTGATAGACGACCTTGGGCCGGGGGCGATCTATAATCTTACAGCCCTAGCTCTCCTAGCGGGTTTCTCTAGCTATTTTAAATTCTCACACTACGTCAAGACCGCCCACGGGGTCAATCCGACAGATTACTTCAGGCAGAAGAGGGCGAACTGAAAGTGAGATGCCCTCGGATTTTCCTTTACTCCAATGGTACTTAGTTCCGGCCCCGGGGCTTGATTGTTGAACGGCCCTTCCATATGATCGGGTCGGTCCATCTTTTGGTGGGCTCACAAGGGGATAAAGAAATTCTTCCTGAAGCCACTATTCTGAGGCGTTACTGGTCTGACAATTTCCTGAAGCGTTGGAAAGTTAAGGCCGGGCTGGCTATGGCAGTGGTCGGTTTTAGCAACTACCGGTAGACCAATAGGACCTGAGGACCTTTCCATGGACAGAGCAGGCGAGCAAAAAAAAGAATAGCCACCCGTATGGCGGGTGGCTTGGCTTGTTGAAAATTAATATGGATGGAGTAGCTTCGCTGTAAGAGCATCCACCGGATCAAGCCCCCTCTTTAGGGGGCATACCGACTCCTTGCAATTACATTAACAAATATAAACTGAATAAAGAACACGCAGATCTGGCTTTGGTTCAAAAAAATAAAAAATAAACAATGTTGGTGACTAAGTGCTGACAGTGTATTAGTCATGTGCTGATTAATTATTACCCTCTACACACACACTTCTGGCCAATCAGGACAACATGAATAATCCTTCGCAATTTTTTTTTTCCTCTCGTCCCCAGCGTCCACTCTTTCTTCTTTCTTTCCTGCTCCCTTCTTTGCAAAATAGCATTCTGTTTTACCCCAGCACCAGTTTCTTCAATTCCATTCACAGCTCAGTTATTTTCGACAATGAGTGCTATTGCTCGTAATTCTTTCAAAAGGGCTACCCAAGTCTCTTCCAGCATTATTAGACAGCAGGCCGGCGTTGCGGTGCGACCCTTCTCCAGCGCGCGTGTTTTCAACAAGCCTGCTCAAGTTACTCCTGATGGTCTTCCTGATCTCA
>CALGIY010000231.1 GCA_937914965.1 uncultured Thermoanaerobacteraceae bacterium
CGGAGGATTTGACTGACCCGGAAGTGGTTGGCAATTTGAAATCATTGGCCGACAGAAAGAACGAATTGTAGGAAATATGGAACAGAGTTATATTATTTCCCAACATGCTTCACAAAGAATGGGTGAACGGGGAATAGCAGAAGAGGATATAACGAAGTGTGCTCTTGAAGGGAAACTATTGGAAACCCAGGATCACGATCGCGATATTAAAGTCCTTGTTCAGGGTGTTGACTCCGAGGATAATGAATTTTACATTGTGGTAGCCTTAAGTTACCCGAGACCGGTCATTGTTACTGTCTGTCGCTTCCGGGAAGAAGCGTGGGATGATTTGGGGCGTCTGAAGAAAAGGCGTTAAAGGGGGGATTTTTTATGGAATGTTATATCTGCGGTGACAAAATGCAAAAAGTCAAAAAAGATGTTAACGCTAACTGGAAAGGAAGAGTTATTGTCTTTCGCGGTATGGATGCCTGGGTCTGCAGTTCTTGCGGAGAAGAGGCCTATGAACCTGATGATGTGCGTCTGATGCAAGGGCTGATTCGGGGTACTATGAATAAGGATGAATATCCGGAGATAATGAATGTAAGCGAAGTAGCAGACTTATTACGGGTAAGCAACCAAACCATTTATAATCTGGTAAAGAGCGGCCAACTCCCTGCGACGAAAATAGGTCGCGAGTGGAGGTTTTCTCGGGAAAAAATCCTGCAAATACTGGCCGGGGAAGCCTTCAATGAGCAGGCATCAACTAATGAACGACAGGATACCGTGGTGAGGATAGCGGCACGCGAAACTGGAGATGACGGTGTTTCCGAGCGGGATTTAAAAGTGATTAAAAAGCATCTGATCAATGCGTAAAGGTACCTGGTACCACCCGACTTTTGTCGAATACCAGCGAACGGGACAATATGGTAAGTGAAAAAATGAATCTAACCTTTCCAGTACTAGAACTCCAAAAGAAAAGAAAAAATTTTCATTCTGAAGCAGATTTCTAACTTGCTCTGGCGTGGGCAATACATCCCGTTATCATCATAAAAAGAAGCAAAGCTTCACTTTGCCACCGGATTCTCCATGATGCCAACAAAGAGCGGCATGCCTGTCTTGAGATCCATGATACCGTACAGGAACGGTTTGTCCAATATCAGCTGCTTGTCGGATATCGGCATGCAGCTTTTCTCTTCAACAACGGAGGTCACGGCTGCGGCTTCGGTGCCTTTCTCATCGACCCTGATGAATGTTTTGTGCATGACCTCGCTGATATACAGGTCCTTGGTGTGCTGTTCGTTCATCTGCGAGAAATCAGCGCGGTTTGGGTCGAAGGCGATCCCCATTCCCAGCTGTGTCAGCTCATTGAGCAGGCTGTCCTCGTAGCGCGCCTCGAACTTCGGCATGGCGAGTTCAACAGTGGAATTGGCCTTCTGGGACATTACTCCGGCGATATTATCGAACAGGGATGCCTGATCCTGCTTGGCGAGCCATTGGCGTGGTGTCGTCTGACCATCAGGCAGCAGGGCAAAGTAGGCAAACTGTCCGTCATCATACGGGAGCGCGATACCGGTGGCCTCGTTGTCGGATAAGTAGGTCATCTGGCCGATCCGGTGCAGGAATGCTGTTTTGACAGCTCCGTTCGGTGTGTTGAATGTCCGGTCGCGGGTATGATTCTTTTCGAAGGGTGTCTGCCAGTCGGACTTGAAATAGATGGCGTTGATCAGGTACATGACTACATCCTGATCAATCGACTCAACGATCTTGTCGATCGTGCCATTGGTAGCATCCTTAACCCAGTTATTGATGATCTGCGGAGTGTCTTTATCCTGGAATTCAAGTTTGCGCGCATCAGCAGCGAAAAAGTCGGCGTTGCTTTGCAGGAACGGCTTGTATGGTGTGAAATTTTCGTCGAACCAGATCGAGTTGGCGATGGTCAATGTCGTTTTGCTGCCTGTTTTTGTCAGCAGAGTCATCCAGTCGCGGCTGGCTTTGTTGATCATGTCGGCCGTCAGCCCCTCATCAGCCAGAACCTTCAGCATCGCTGCCTTGGTTTCACCATCGGTGCCGTTCAGGGTCATCGCCAGTGCCAGATAGACGGACGCCGGCGAAATCATAACATTACCCTCATTAGCGGCAGATGCTTTTAACAGTTCAGCCGAAAACCGATTGATCTCCTTGCTGATGGCTTCATCTGGTGGAGTTGTCGATGCTGGCTGCTCAGGCGCATGGATATCAGCCATTAAGTCGGCGGCTTCGCAGGTTCCGCCCCTGGATGCGCACCCGGAAAACGCCAGCGACAGGCAGATAAAGGCCATCAAGCAGATGGAAAGTCTGCATTTCATGCAAACATCCATCTCGCCGCAAGAGTGGCGATACAAATAGTGTTGAAAAATATTTTTCACGCTAAACCCCTCCCATTTTTGAGACGCCAGTGAGATGTTGGAACCGTCCCCTCGTCTCCGTCTCTCTTTTGAGACGCGAGAACCGTCCCCGCGTCTCACTCCGCGTCTCACTTTAACTACGCTAGAACCTAACAGAACTTACAACTAATTTGTATATTTAAATCCACTGTAGAGGGCAGGCCCTCAACTTTTTTATTGACAAATAAGGTTTGTCCTGATAAACTAATCCCACAAAGGTTTGCTGTAACAAACCAAGGCCAAGTCGATGTTTTAATCTGAAATAGCTCACTGCTCCTGGCATATCTGGCACTTACCCTGCACTGGTTCAATCCGTTGATCTGGGTTTCTTACTTCCTGATGTCAAAGGATATGGAAATGTCCTGTGACGAGAGTGTTATGAGAGATACAAATGAAGATATTCGGGGGAGCTACTCCACTGCATTGCTTTCTCTTTCCGCAAAACAAAGTGGCTTATTAATGCCGCTGGCCTTTGGTGAAAGCAATGTAAAATCAAGAATAAAAAACATTCTTAATTACAAAAAACCAGCGTTTTGGGTGATTGCTGCAGCAGTCGTTGTGGTAGCTTTTGCGCTGATTGGATTGGTGACAAATCCGAAAGATAAAGCAAGGATTCTGACACCTGCTGAACAGTTCGTCCAGACTGGAATATGTATCGCGCAGCCGCGTGTTGATAAA
>CALGIY010000232.1 GCA_937914965.1 uncultured Thermoanaerobacteraceae bacterium
GGGATCTGGATTTATTATTTCCCCTGACGGGTATATCCTGACCAATGAGCATGTAGTTAGCGATGCTCAGGAAATTCAAGTAAATATCGTGGGGAAAAAGAAGCCGGTGCCGGCCCGGATCATCGGGGCTGACCATGAACTTGACTTGGCTGTATTAAAGATCGATGCAGGCAGTGACCTGCCGACTATAAAACTTGGCAATTCTGGGGACATTAACGTTGGAAACTGGGTGATTGCCATCGGCAACCCTTATGGGCTGGATCATACTGTGACCGTAGGGGTAATCAGCGCTAAGGGGCGTCCGGTTACTGTACAGGACCGGAGTTACCGGAATCTTTTGCAGACAGATGCATCCATCAACCCGGGCAACAGTGGTGGCCCGCTGCTGAATTTGCAGGGTGAAGTGATCGGAATTAACACCGCAGTTGCCCAGGCTCAGGGAATTGGTTTTGCGGTCCCCAGTGACACTGTAAAGAGTGTATTAAATGACCTAATTAAACAAGGTAAGGTGAGGCGCGGCTGGCTGGGGGTCGAAATTCAGGATGTTACCCCTACCATCGCTGACTCTCTTGGCTTATCTGAACTAGAGGGTGTAGTGGTTCGCAATGTAGTGTCAGGAGGCCCGGCTGAGAAGGCAGGTCTCAAGCAGGGAGATGTTATCACCTCTTGGGATGGTTCGAAGGTAAAAACAACAGATGAATTGCTGGAGCGGATCCGGACTGTAGACCCCGGGAAAAAGGTTAAGCTAACAGTTTGGCGCAATAAGCAGTCCGAAAAGTTTACTGTCGCTCTAGAAGAGCGCCAATAAGATCGCGGGGTCTATCATGGGCGGTTCCTGCGTCTCAGTCATGAAAACGGGACGCAGGAAAACATGGGGAGCCTAATAAGACAATAAAGCAAACCTGGTACCGTTTTGTGGTACCGTTTTTTATTTGTTATCCACAAGGAAATCCTGTGTGAAGGCAGAACCTATATGTTAAATACTGGTGGGAGGGCGTGGGGTTGCCACCTCTCGTTTTAATTACGGGTGCCTTTGCTTTAGGAATCGCAATAGCGCAGCTTTTAGCAGGCAGCAGTTGGGTGCTGGCAGCACTTGGCGCTGCCGTTTTGTTGTTGACCGGGGGGATATGGGCTTACCTCCAAGGTAAAAGGGGTTCCTTCCTTTGGGTGATCCTTTGTTTTCTATGCCTCGGATATGCTTGGTTGGGGTTATGCAAGACCCCCTTTCCACAGTCGCTGGAACCATTCCTAAATCATTATGTGAAGATTGAAGGTGTTGTTGAGGCACTTCCTTCTTCATACCCCAATCGGGTTGTCTTTGTGATAGACAAGCCT
>CALGIY010000233.1 GCA_937914965.1 uncultured Thermoanaerobacteraceae bacterium
ACCCCTCGCTACACGAACGAGGGGCAAACCATAATATGTAATAGTAGCTAATCTCTTTCATCCTCTACTATTATTTTGTTTAGTATTCTTTACAATCAAATCAAGCTTTTCTTCCATTTTTTGGAAACCTTCCTTATTATAACCTGTGTTATCAGCTGTCTCCCTGGTATTTCGATTAATCGCCGCCAGTTCATTCTGCATGTCGTACAGTTCCTTTGCCACATCGGGCATTTTAGTGTTTTCCAGATTTTGCCTTATGGCCTTTGTATCAATTGCAGTTGACCTGGTATCCATCGCCGTCATGTTCCATAATCCGACCAACTGCGAACCAGTACCCTCAGTCATTTGAGCCTGAAGTTCACCGGGGACACCACTTCTTTTCGTTTCTTTATCAAGGTATGGATCTACCGCTTGCTTATATTGTGCTGCCTTATTGTCAAGCACGGACACAAGTGCATCGATGGCGCTTTGTTCCGCTTTATCTATACGACCATCGTTCTGCATCGAGGATGCAATTTTATTCATGATTGCTTCCGCCTCAGGCTGCAATTTGCCTTTCATGTAGTTGATCAGTGCATTCCTCAATATACCTTTCACTACATCAGCAGATTTTTTTGCTGCATTTTCCCCGAACGCCCAAGCATCAGCATAAGCCTGTGCGAACTCATCAATAGCTGACATGACATCAGTTCCGGTGAGTGATTCAAGGATCCGATCCTTATTTTCCTCTAACCTTGCATCGATGTCATTGAGTACATTCTTCCACTCGTTGATGACTTTGTTGTCCGGTTTCTTTTTGCTTTGTTCTGCCCGTATATTATCCTGAATCAGCCTTCTCTGTTGCTCGAGATTACGCTGCTCATCCTCAATTAATGAAGCTGCTTTTGTTGAATAGGTTTTTGATATTGCCCTCTCGAGATTCTCGTATGCCTTCTGAAGATTGTTTACTTGCTCAGTATTTTTCTTGATTGTCCTGTTCGCCTCCCGGCTCTTCTTGTCGAACACGTCAATGGCTGCAGTAAGCAATTGCACACTACCTGCGATGATATCGGCAGGATTACCGGTTGCAATGCCTTTTGCCAACGTGGCTGCCCCCCCCACCATCTCTCCAATGCCCTTGAGCATTTTCTGAGATTCTTCATCACCTGCAGCACCCATTTTTACAAGGCCGTCAGTGATGGAGTTGAACATGCTACCTATCTGATCAAGTGATGCTCCGGCATTTTTTGCAATATCTTTAAAATCACCATCGCCACTTTTGAACTTCCTGATAGCTTCCGAAAGGCCCTTGAATGGGTTTTTATTCCCAATTTCATCCGTGATCTTTTCGATACGTTCTCTTAACGCCGCTAATTCAGTAGGATCCAGTTTTAATTTCTTCCAGTGCAATTCAAGTTGATGAACAAGTTTAATCATATCATCAACGGCCATCTTATCAAGGTCGCTGAACGCTTTATTCCAAAGGTCGGATGTGAGGATATCAAATATATCAACATCCTTAAGGTCTATGCTTGAAAGTTTCTCTTTGATTGACTTTGAGAACTCCCCTATTTGCTTTGTGGTAACCGAATCGATTTGATCTGATGATAAAAAGCTCTCAATGATTCCGGCTCCAACACCTCCAACACTCCCCACATCACGAGGTGCAAGTTTTGTACTGTTATCTTTTACCTCTTTTAGCTTTGTCGAATAAACATCGAGTTGCTTACTTGCCGAGTTGATGAGAGCGGTTAACTTTTTCCACTCATCGGATCCTACCTGATCAGTTCCAAGGGCATCACGGGCTGCCGTTGCTTCATCTAATACACTTTTCCAGTAATCTTTATTCTTGATGATTGCAGCATCGGTAGAACTGCCCATCGATTCAAGAGCCGTTTTATTTGCTTCCAGTTGAGACTTTATCGCCTGAAGGGCCAGCCTATCATTTGCACTGGCCAGATCATTGTTCCCGGCATCATTTATTCTTTCTGTCAGTTCAGCTTCCTTCTGCAGTAATGCTACACGCTGAGACTGCAAGTCCTTTCTCTTTGCTTCCGGGTTTTCCTGGTAAAATGCTTCTTTCTGAATTTGAGCGAATTCATCTAATTGCTTCTTCAGGCCTTTGGTTTCCTCGACAGCTATACTTAGCTGTTCGTTATAATATTTAAGCTCCCAGCCAGCCTGTCTTTCATCTTTACCCTCTAATTCTTTAATCTTTTTGCGATACCCTTCGATATTCTTGATACGTTCATCATATTGGGCCTGAATGGTATCCTTTTCTGCCTGGTCTGATTTTTCAGATAACATCTTCCCGATATCGACAGGATCCATCTTCTTGATATCATCTATCGATTTGCCTTTTAATCCTGGAAGAAGTGCAATTAATTCCCTGTAAGCTTTTGTTTGTTGATAGACAGATGCTGTTTCACTATTGATAACAGAAATAAGCTCATTCCCTTTAGTTTTGAGCGCTTCTTTCCGATTCTTCGCCTCTTCGAGTGTATCATTAAGCTTCTTTTGCGCTTTCTCAGCAATGGTGGTGCGGTCACTGAATGTTGCAATCACAGTAATTAGACCGACAACGGCAGTGGCAACCGCAACAAACGGATTCTTAAGCATAGTCATGTTGAGAAGCTTCTGTGCTTTCTCTACCATCACGAGCCATTTATACTGAGCCATTGAGGCAATGGACCACCCACTTTCTGCAACCGTTACAGCAACCACAGCGGCACGATAAGCGCCATACGTGGTGATCAACCCCGCAATGGCCCGGCCAATGGTCTCATAATTCTCAATGAGTGATATTGTAGCCTTGTAGGTACCCTCGATAAACTTTTCTGATTGTTTTCCAAGGTTGTTGAACGCCTCCTGTGTAGCACCTTCGATCTGAGCTTTTAAGCCTTTAATTCCGTCCGCCTGCTTTTGTGTCATTCCGTAGAACTTACCACCTTCAGCAGTGGCACTCTTGAAAGCAGCTGTTACTTGATTAACGGTTATTTTTCCACTATCCATCAAAGCAGTAACATCCTGGATGGATCTCCCAGTAGTACGTGCTATCTCTCCAAGTGGGTTAAACCCTGCTGTTGCCATCTGTCTTAAATCCTGCGATAACACTTTCCCTGCAGATGTCATTTGAGAGTATGCTAGTGCCAATGAGCGGAATTTTTCCTCATTTCCCATTGAGATATCACCAAGCTGGCGGATGACAGGTATCAGATTTTCAGCTTCAACTCCAAAGGCTGACAACATTTGGGCTGCATTTGCAACACCTGTCATTGATAGAGGACTTTCTACCGCAAATTGTTTGAGCTCTTGCATAAATGCCCCTACACCGCTACTCCCACCAAGAAGCACTTCAAAGGACTTCTCCAGCATTTGCATCTCGCCCCGCACATTGATGATCTCGCGCCCGAACTGAGCGAGTGTCTGAGCTCCGAACACGGCACCGATTACCATCCCGGCCCTGCGGACCTGCTCAGTTATGGATCCAACAATACGCTTTGTCTCGTCAGCATCCCGATACATCCCTGTATTATCGATACCGGTAGCGAAGTACAAGGCACCAGCTTTATTTACTACTCCCATATATTTTTATTGTAAAATATATTAGAATGTAGTTCACCCTGAAATTCAACAAAAAAAACGCACGAAAAAGGCTCATTGTGTGAACTCTTCCGTGCGTAAAAAAAGTTAGAAATTGAATTAAGAAAGCACCAGCTTTTGAGATCAAT
>CALGIY010000234.1 GCA_937914965.1 uncultured Thermoanaerobacteraceae bacterium
GTTCCTTCAGCTGAGCGGGGGGCGCGCTTCCGCTGTGTAATAGCGGTAGTCACCCCACAAGGACGGGAATTCTTAAGTGAGGGTATTTGTGAAGGGATGATCACTTCTAGTCTACGTGGTACAAAAGGTTTTGGTTATGATCCCCTCTTTCTCATCCCCTCGCTGGGAAAAACTTTTGCAGAACTGGGGTCCGGAGTAAAAAACCAGCTCAGCCACCGTGCCCAGGCCATGCGGGCTGCCCGGGATATACTGGCCCGCCTGCTGGAGGATGGTGTGGATGAAGGTTGCGGATCGGTGTCCTGAGTGATTCCCACGGCAAATTGAAAAAGGCAGAAGAGGCTCTGCAGAGGATTGGAGATATCGAGCTGCTGCTTCACGCTGGTGACTACTACGAAGATGCCCTTCGGCTTGGAAAAACCTTTGGGGTAAAGGTGAAAGGGGTTGCCGGCAACTGCGACAGTTACGCACCTGGGCCTGTAGAAGAGCTGTTGGAGATCGATGGTTACCGTATTTACCTTACCCATGGTCACCTTTTCGGTGTCAAGCAGAGTCTGGCAAGGCTTTATAGACGGGCTGAGGATCTTGGCGCTGATATAGTTATCTACGGTCATACGCATGTGCCCCATCAAGAGGAAAAAAACGGCATTCTCTTCTTGAATCCTGGGAGCATCGCCTGGCAGCGACTTCCCGGACAGTACAGCTTTGCTGTGCTGGAATTTCACCAATCCGGATATACAGTTGAGACCTGCGAATTGTAAAGTGTCCTTATGCCTGCATGCCTGTGGAAAAGGTTCAGACAGCAGATTGGTTAGAATAAGATATTGAAAGAGATCGGCAAACATGCTATACTAAATTTTGCGTAAAGTTCGGGGTGTAGCGCAGCTTGGTAGCGCGCTTGGTTTGGGACCAAGAGGCCGGGAGTTCGAATCTCCCCACCCCGACCATTTAAGAAAACTCTTGGATGCATCTTAGAGTTATGCTAAAATGGAATCAGAAGATATTCATGCGGGTGTAGCTCATCGGTAGAGCCCTGGCCTTCCAAGCCAGTCGAGTGGGTTCGATTCCCATCACCCGCTCCATTTTATTTGTCCCAGTAGCTCAGTTGGATAGAGCAACAGACTTCTAATCTGTAGGTCGGGGGTTCGAATCCCTCCTGGGACGCCAGTGAATAAGTGGGCAAGGCTTCTTGTAGAGGCGCTTGCCATTTTTGTTATTGTATATAATAAGTGGCAAGTACTATGATTGATGTTACAATTTATCGGTCGGGAGTTTGAATCCATCCTGGAACGCCTGGGAATAAATAATGGCAAGGGTTTGTAAGGGTAGGTAGGCTGTTGCGCATTAGTTGCACCTGACAGTAAAAGGATGGTAAAATACTCTCATGTAAGTAAGGGAGGAAAATATGCTAACATTTCATGAACTAGGATTAAGTCCCAAGGTGCTGCAGTCAGTTAACAAAATGGGTTTTGAGGAAACAACTCCCATTCAACAGCAGGCCATTCCCATTGCTCTGCAGGGCAAGGATCTGATCGGACAGGCTCAGACTGGAACCGGAAAGACAGCGGCCTTTGGTATTCCAATGGTAGAGCGATTTGACGTTAACAAGGAACAGATTCAGGGAATTGTGGTTACCCCGACACGGGAATTGGCCATTCAGGTGGCTGAGGAATTGTATAAAATCGGGCAATTTAAGGGAATCACCTCCTTACCGATTTATGGCGGGCAGAGTATTGAGCGCCAGATCAAGGCGTTACGGAAAAGGCCGCATATTATTGTCGGAACACCCGGTCGTTTGTTAGATCATATACGGCGGAGGACGATTCGCCTACAAAAGATTGAGGTTGTTGTGCTGGATGAGGCTGATGAGATGCTTAACATGGGCTTTATCGAAGATATCCAGAAGATTTTACAGGAAACACCTGTCGAACGGCAGACCCTGTTTTTTTCTGCGACCATGCCCAAATCGCTCCAGAAGATTGCCCAGCGTTTTATGAAGGAGCCAGAAATGATCGGTATCCAGCCCAAAGAACTGACCGTACCCAGCACTGAGCAGTATTACATGGAAGTCTATGATAATAAGAAGTTCAGCGTGCTCTGTCGATTGCTGGACATCCAGTCGCCGGAACTGGCGATCGTCTTCGTGCGCACCAAGCGGCGGGTTGACGAGATTTCTGAAGCCCTAAAGAATCGGGGATACTCGGCAGAAAGAATACATGGCGACCTAACACAGTCGATGCGGGATACTGTGATGCGGCAATTTCGGGAAGGGATAATTGATACGTTGGTGGCCACTGATGTGGCGGCCAGGGGGTTGGACATCAGTGGGGTGACCCATGTTTACAACTTTGACATTCCTCAAGATCCAGAAAGTTATGTGCACCGGATCGGCCGGACGGGGCGTCTCGGAAAATCTGGACAGGCCATAACCTTCGTAACGCCAAGGGAATTGAATCATCTGAAGGTGATTGAATCTTTGACCAGACGGAAAATACCGCGTAAGCCTGTTCCAACCAGTACTGAAGCAATTGCTGGCCAGCAGCACTTGATTATGGAGAAGTTGCTGCAAGTAGCTGAATCAACCGAAATCGATCTGTACCGAGGGTTCGCCAAGGAACTGCTGGAGGAAACCGATTCGGTTACCCTGTTAGCGGCAGCCTTGAAGATGCTTACCAAGGAACCTGAACCTGTGCCAGTAACACTAACGGAAGATCGGCCATTTAAGGGGAAAAAGCCCAAGAACGCACGCTTTAACCGAGGCGGCAAGGGGTGGGAAGGTCGCTCCAAGCGCTCTACCTCTCGGAGGGGCAGAAGAGATACTAAAAAATAATTTGTGTATGTGACACCACCAGGAGTTCGGGAATAGTGGAAACGCCAAGAGTAATGGCAAAGGACTGCGATATGTGCCTTTGCCATTTTTTTATAGGAAAATATATACAGGTGCCAGGCACCTGGGGGAAACTGGGAGTTCCAGCCAGTTTTCCTCTATTTTGCTATGGTGCCGTTTCTGTTCTTGTTTTTTCCAACGACTAACCACCAACCATCATTACGGGATGGCGATTCTCTCCTCGAGTTCCTGCATGATTTCATCGAGCGCTCTTAGCTCTTCATCCTCGTATTCTTCCGCTAGAAGGTCTTTCTTTAAACCAGCGAGCTTTTCCTCCAGTTGGTCAATAGACTTGAGCAGCTGTTGTTGTTTGTCGAATAAATCTAAAGAAAGGGGTTCGGTAACCCCAATCAACTCGGGTTCTGTGGGTTTGATTAGGTATTCTTCGTTGAATTTTGGAATACTGGTAGGGATACCGGTTTTTTGTGTGATTAGTTCGGCAATAGCTGCGGATTCATGAGCTTCTCCGTGAACCACAAAGATGCGTCGGGGCTGTCCTGTAAAGCCGTTTATCCAGTTTAAAATCCCTGGCTGGTCGGTATGAGCCGAAAAACCGGGGAGGGAGTGGATTTTAGCGGCAACATTGATTACTTCACCCATGATTTTTACCTTTTTGGCCCCCTCTAAAATACGTCGGCCAAGTGTTCCTTCAGCCTGGAACCCTATAAAGATTACTGCAGACTCTGGGCGCCAGAGGTTGTGCTTCAGGTGGTGCTTGATCCTGCCGGCATCGCACATCCCGCTGGCGGAAATGATGACAGCGCCTCCCTTGTAGTTGTTGAGTGCTCTAGACTCATCTACGCTGCGCACTAAGCTTAAACCGGGGAAATATAAGGGGTCATCCCCCTTGGATAATAACTCAAGTGTTTCTTGGTCATAACATTCTTTAGCGTCTCTAAAAATTTCGGTAGCTGATACTGCCAGAGGACTGTCAATAAACACTGGGATCTGAGGCAGTTCGCCGCTTTCCACCATCGCGTTAAGAGCATAAAGGATCTGCTGTGTTCTTCCCACTGCGAAAGCAGGAATGATGACATTCCCTCTATTCATTATTGTATCCAGAATAATTTCTTTAAGATGTGCAGTTTGATCGGAGATCGATTCATGGATGCGGTTTCCGTAGGTTGATTCGACCAGAAGGTAATCGGCAGAGGTTATTTGAAATGGGTCTCTGACGATGGCGGTACCGGTATTGCCCAGGTCGCCGCTGAAAACGATTTTTGTTTCCTCATCTCCATCCTGGATCCAGACCTCAATGATGGAAGATCCCAGAATATGACCGGCATCCAGGAAGCGTACCCTTACCTGTTCATTCAGCTGAACCTCTTCTCCATAGGAGACCGGCTGAAAGCACTGCAGGCAGTTGATGGCATCCACTACTGTGTAAAGTGGTGGGTGGGGCTTTTCCCCGCGGCGTTTGGCCTTGCGAGCTTTCCACTCTGCCTCAAGTTCCTGGATATGGCCGCTGTCCGGAAGCATGACCTTGCAGAGGTCTAGAGTAGCACTTGTGGTCAGCACCTTTCCTCGAAAGCCTAATTTATAAAAGCGTGGAATTAGCCCGGAGTGATCAATGTGAGCATGAGTGAGGAGAATGTAGTCGATGGTATTGAGCGGTACTAAAGGTTTGCGGTAGTTGATTGCGCGTAGTTCCTTCTTTCCCTGGAACATACCGCTGTCCACAAGCAGCCTCATGTTATCAGTTTCTAGGAGGTAGCATGATCCGGTAACAGTACCGACTCCCCCTCGAAAGGTTAATTTCGCCATATTGTGATCCCCCAATTCTTTGACATTTTCTAAGTTATTCAGCATTTACGCTGAAATTCCTTTTTAACGGTCGCTGTGCATCGTGAATATGCAAGAAAAAAATTGTTCAGGGGAAAATAAGGGGAAAGACTTAAGGGAGGCTAGTTATGGAACAGGGACAGATGATCGAACAGATTCTAAGATTTGTAGGGGAGCACCAGGAGTCACAGGCAAGTGTTGCTGTTTGCCGCAGGAGTTTAGGATACTACCCGGAAGAATTGGATCGCCGTACCCTGACCGATCTCCGGCAGAGGTTGGAAGATGCGGGGCAGGATGAAGTGGAAGCCTGTTACTACATTATAATGTAACCCATCCTAACCCCTCGTGACTTTGGCGACAAGGACACCCATTTTATTCATTGATAAATCCCTATACTTTCCACCTCAACTTGTACTATAATTAGCTTGGAGTTTACTATTACTCTTTGCTGACAGGATCTTTTGTTTCCTGGGGCATGTGCGATTTCGCTGGGAGCACATAGGACAAGAAGGGATTATATGAGGGGGTATATGGATGGGTAAGATCGCTATTGTTACTGACAGCACAGCTTACCTTCCTCGTGAGATGAAGGAACAATTTCAAATCGAGGTTATTTCTCTGACCATAAATTTTGAAGGTGAAAGTTTATCTGAAGAAGGGTTATACGATAACTTTGATGATTTTTATGAGCGACTGCGCCAGGTATCTTATCTTCCTACAACATCACAACCATCTGTAGGAGATTTTTTGCAGGTCTATGAAAAGTTGGCACAGCGTGTTGAGAGCATTATTTCGATTCACATCACAGAAGGGATCAGTGGGACGGCAAAAACCGCCCAGGCAGCGGCGGCTATGCTTCCCGATGTGGATATTACCGTGGTCGACACCCGGGCTGCTTCAATAGGTGAATACATGGTTGTGGATGCGGCAGCACGAGCGGCTCATGCCGGTTTTACCCGCGATCAGATACTAGACGAGATCGAGTATGTCAAGAACCATATGACACTCTTTTTTATGCCTGCATCACTGGAATACTTACACAGAGGTGGGCGTATCGGGGGTGCTGCAGCCCTGGTGGGTTCACTGCTCCAGATCAAGCCGCTCCTTTATTTCAACTGGGATAAAAATAATATCATTGACCTTTATGAAAAGGTGAGGACAAAGGAAAAGGGGCTCCGTAGGATGCTCGATAAATTGGATAATGCTTACGAGCGATGCCCACAGCTAAAGACTGCGGTCGTCC
>CALGIY010000235.1 GCA_937914965.1 uncultured Thermoanaerobacteraceae bacterium
ATCCCGACGGTCAGAAAATCGTTGAACATCAGCACGCCGTTGGCGAATGTACTCGGTGTAGTCATACAGTAGAACCTCTTCTTAGTAAGCAATGGTTTGTCAAGATGAAACCCCTAGCCGAACCGGCTATTAAAGCAGTACAAGACGGGGAGATCCGTTTTGTTCCCGAGCGTTTTACTAAGATCTATTTGAATTGGATGGAGAATATCCGGGATTGGTGTATCTCCAGGCAACTCTGGTGGGGACACCGCATTCCGATTTGGTATTGTCAGGATTGTGGTACCGAGATTGCGGCGCGGGAAGAACCCAAAGTTTGTACCAAGTGTGGTCACGCCAATCTTGAACAGGATCCGGATGTTCTGGACACCTGGTTTTCTTCGGCTTTATGGCCTTTTTCCACCATGGGTTGGCCTGAAAAAACAAAAGAACTGGATTTTTATTACCCGACCTCAGTGCTGGTGACCGGAAGGGATATTATTTTCTTTTGGGTGGCCCGGATGATCTTTATGGGTCTTGAATTCATGCAGGAGGTACCTTTCCAGGATGTGTTCATCCATGGTCTTGTTTTGGATGGACAGGGTCGCAAGATGAGCAAATCTCTGCGCAACGGTATTGACCCACTAGAGGTCATCGACAAGTACGGGGCTGACACCCTGCGTTTCACCCTGATCACCGGCAACACCCCAGGAAACGACCTGCGCTTTCACTGGGAGAAGGTTGAAGCAACCAGGAACTTCGCCAACAAGGTGTGGAATGCCTCACGCTTCGCTATGATGAACCTTGATGACTTTGATCTGACCGGTGCTGTTGACCTAAAAAATAGGGAACAGCTTGCTCTTGCTGACCGCTGGATTTTGAGCAGGTTCAACAAGACTGTGCAGGATGTAACCGCTAATTTAGAGGCTTACGAACTGGGTGAGGCGGCACGTATTCTCTATGAATTTATCTGGAGTGAATTCTGCGACTGGTACATTGAACTGATCAAACCCTCCCTCTACGGGAAGGTAAGTGAAGGAAGCAGACGCACCTCACAAACAGTTTTGCATTATGTTTTGATCCATACCCTGGAACTGCTGCACCCCTTCATGCCCTTCCTGACCGAGGAGATCTGGCAGCACCTACCCCACGATGGGCAGAGCGTCATGACGGCCACATGGCCTAAGCTCCTGGCAGATTTAGATGACCCGGAGAGCGAGGCTATGATGGGATTCCTGGTGGAGGCAATCCGTGGGATCAGGAATATGCGCGGGGAGATGAAGATCCACCCGGGGAAATCCGTCAGGTGTGTGGCGATCGCTGACCCTGAGGACAGCAAACTGCTTGAGGAGTACAGTTCCTATCTCCAACTGCTTTCTAACTGCGAATTAGAGGTTGCTGGAACAGAACATCCGAAACCGAAACAGGCCTTGAGCGCGGTGGTGCGAGGTACGGAAATTTACTTACCCTTAGCAGGGCTTGTAGACCTGGATAAGGAACTGCTTCGCCTGGAAAAAGAGGCGGATACCATTACTGGGGTGCTGCAGCGGGTGCAGAAGAAACTTTCGAATAAACAGTTTCTTGCCAAGGCACCACCCGAGGTTGTGGAGAAGGAAAGGGAGAAGGAGGCGGAACTGGAAAGGACCCAGGAGGCCATCCAGCGTCGCCAAGCGGCTCTGAAGTCCTGATCATAGAAAAAATGCCGGAGGGAAAAGCTGCCTCCGGCAAATTAATATATTTGTGGAGGAAAAAGATGCCCTTACGTGAAGAAGCACTGGAACTGCACACTAAATACACGGGCAAAATAGCTGTTCAGGGAAAGGTAAGGGTAACGAATGCCCATGAACTCGCCCTTGCTTATACTCCTGGAGTTGCTGAGCCCTGTAAAGAAATTGCTGCAGATATTAATAAAGTTTATCAATATACCAGTAGGGGTAATATGGTGGCGGTGGTGAGCAACGGCACTTCTGTTCTGGGATTGGGTGATATCGGGCCTGAGGCGGCTCTCCCAGTGATGGAGGGGAAGGCCCTGCTCTTTAAAACCTTTGCTGGGATCGATGCCTTTCCGGTGTGCATCAAGGCCCGGGAGGTGGATGATGTGGTGCAGACTGTGAAAAATCTGGAACCCACCTTTGGCGGGATTAACCTGGAAGATATCTCTGCACCCCGGTGTTTTGAGATCGAACGCCTCCTGAAAGAGGAATGTGATATCCCTATTTTTCACGATGACCAGCATGGTACAGCCATCGTCTGCCTTGCTGCTCTCCTCAATGCGATCAAGTTGGTAGGTAAGTCACTGCAAGACTTGCAGGTTGTGGTTAATGGGGATGGCGCGGCCGGCACAGCTGTTAGTAAACTGCTGCTCAGTGCTGGTGTAGGGGAGCTTATTCTCTGCGACGAGAATGGAGCGCTTTATCCCGGGCGGGAAAGGATGACCCCTGCTAAAGAAAAGATGGCTTATCTTACTAACAGACAGGGGTTTAAGGGTTCCCTTGCCAAGGCCCTTCAGGGGAGCGATGTTTTGATTGGTCTCTCCGTAGGTAAGATAGTAACTACTGAGATGGTCAAAGATATGGCCAGGGAGCCGGTCATCATGGCCATGGCCAATCCAGAACCAGAGATCTATCCTGAGGCAGCTTTTGCTGGTGGGGCACGGGTGGTCTGCACAGGGAGATCCGATTTTCCCAACCAGGTAAACAATGTCCTGGCCTTTCCTGGTGTGTTCCGGGGGGCACTTGATGTCCGAGCCCGGGATATAAACGAAGAGATGAAAATCGCAGCGGCCACTGCCATTGCTGGTTTATTGGATGCTGGAGAACTGCGGGAAGATTACATAATTCCTGATCCCTTTGACCAGAGAGTGGCACCGGCGGTGGCAGCAGGTGTTGCCCAGGCAGCAATCGAAAGTAATGTGGCCCGGGTTATGGTAGACCCTAGGGAGGTTGCTCGCAGGACGCGGAAAATTATTAATAAGGAAGATGGTGGTCAAGGGTGAAGCTGACACGCAGCAGGCTTTTGCAAGATATCAATACGGCAATTTTGAAAGGCGATACCCAGGAGACAGCACAGATGATTGAACTGGGATTAAAAAACAACCTGAGTTCCCAGGTTTATGCTCTTTACAAAATTAAAATTGATTGACACATATATGCCCCTTATATTGCCG
Source organism: uncultured Thermoanaerobacteraceae bacterium (assembly GCA_937914965.1). Classification (GTDB taxonomy): domain Bacteria; phylum Bacillota; class DSM-12270; order Thermacetogeniales; family Thermacetogeniaceae; genus CALGIY01. The sequence continues at coordinate 3,143 of CALGIY010000235.1, forward strand.
TCGGCATTTGGAACCGCCTTTTCAATATTCCTGTTAAGACAGTTTTTTATGACTATTCCCATAGAT
>CALGIY010000236.1 GCA_937914965.1 uncultured Thermoanaerobacteraceae bacterium
AGGAGGAGCTGTATTGAGTAAATCCCCCAGGTTGTATTCGGTGAGCAGTTTATAGGTAGCGATAGCCATGGCGATTAAAAAGCCAGGCACGGCGATGTTGGCGGTCCAACTCAGCATTTTGTAGCCGTAGACCACCAGCAGGGTGACAGCCATTCCTGTAATGACCATCATTACTTTGAGGCTGACAGCACCTCCGCAGGCCCTTACCAGACCTTCTGCAAAAACTGAGTTTTGGATGCCGAACCATCCGATACAGGAAATGGCGATGATCAAGCCGATCAGGCTTGATCCAAAACGGCCGAAGCCTGCCCATCTGGTGAGAACACTTGTAGAAAGCCCCTCCCGGCAGCCAGCAACACCGATCAATAAGCTGACTATTTCTAAGAGCACACAGCCGATGATGGTGGCCAGTACGGCATCTTTAATGTTCAGGCCGTAGCCGAGGGATGCTCCTAGAATGAGTTGGGATAGGGTAGCCACGGTGCCAAAGCGGATCATAAAAACCTCCCACATTGGCCTCCGCGCTTCAAGGGGTGTGCGTTCTAGCGCGAAATCCTCTCCGCCTTTCATAACTGTAAATACTACCTCCTTATAATTGAAAAATGATTATTGTGACCGTTGTTGTGTTGTTGTATTGAAGTTGAGGCTGAGACGGGATGGCGATTAGAGCATCCCAAAATATTTTTTTATAAGTAAACATTATATCAGATTTTTTCGGGTGCAGTGCAAGGAATTGTTTCCTGCTGCCACTTTGGTCACCAGAATTATTGATTTTGGATGTTCCTACCAGGTATAGGGTACTTGTGGTGCCAGGCACCGATACCTCGGATGCCGGATGCCGGATGCCGGAAGTTTGCAGAAACTGCGACACCCATAAAATAGATCACGAGAACAGTCAGACTGATCTATCCCGGGTCTGCTTGACATGAGGAAATTATTTTGTTACACTATATATCTTTCAGGGTGAGATGAATAGGCATTTGATCTCTTTTTGCTGTTTTCTCGGGTCTTTGCTTGAATCATAAAAGGTGATATAATACAAACGTAAACTATCGCGGAGAGATGGCCGAGTTGGTCGAAGGCGCTCGACTGGAAATCGAGTAGGCGGGCAAAACTCGCCTCGTGGGTTCGAATCCCACTTTCTCCGCCATTTTTATTTGATAGCCAAGCGTCACTAATACCCCGCTTTTCTATAGCTGCGGAATAAGTGGCGCTAAGTTCCTGATAAGTTCAAAATATTCCTCTGCGCCCATAGCTCAATTGGATAGAGCGACAGACTTCGGATCTGTAGGTTGGGGGTTCAACTCCCTCTGGGCGCACCAGATAAAATAAAAGAAAGAAATTTGGTCGTGCTAGATGGGGAGGTAGCGGTTCCCTGTAACCCGCAGTCCGCTATAGCGGGGTCGAATTCCTGCCCGAGGGTTAGCCTTGTGGGGCTGCCCGGTGTAAGTAGTGAAGACGTTTGGGTCCCGCGCAGCAGGAACCCACGAAACCCGTCAGGTCCGGAAGGAAGCAGCGGTAAGTGGAGAAATCCTGGGTGCCGTGGGGGTGCCTGAACCGAGCCAACTGCACCGGTAACGCCCGGAAGGTGTCATTCAGAGGCAGGTGCACGGCCATTAATTTTTCCACTAACCACTATTCCAGGAGTTCTGGATTTTTATTCTCATCCAGTTCTGTTAACTTTACCTTGCTGCGTTTCTGGGAATCCAAGTAACGGACTATGACATCATCTCCTTCGATTTCCTCGATCCAGACGGGTTCTCCTTGGTGCTGCACTTCGATTACCCCTAGTGATTCCACAATTTCTGTCGCACGCTCTACATTCATCTGATCACCTTTTTCTTTTTAGGATGCCCAGGAATGGGAGTTAGTAGTTAGTGGTTGGTGGTTGGAAAAGGACCGTCCCTGTGACACCCGCGACTAACCACCATCTATTGCTATTTATCAGCAGGTGTAATATATTAAATTTGTGTATAAATCAGGGGGTTCGAGGTATGGAACAGATGGCATTGTACAGGGAATGGCGCCCACAAATTTTCCGGGAGGTAATTGGTCAGGAGCATGTCTGCCGTACCTTGCAGAATGCTGTGGTTATGGGCCGTACAGCCCATGCTTATTTATTCTGCGGACCGCGGGGTACGGGGAAAACCAGCACTGCCCGCATCCTGGCCAAGGCCTTGAATTGTTTACAGCTCAAAGACGGCGAACCTTGCAACGATTGTCCTTCCTGCCTCGGCGTCACCAAAGGGATTTCTCTTAATGTGATCGAAATGGATGCTGCTTCCCACCGGGGGATCGAGGAGATCCGTGACCTCAAGCAGAAGGTGAGCATGGCTCCCAGTGGGGGAAGATACAAAGTTTATATCATTGATGAGGTCCACATGTTGACCGGAGAGGCTTTTAATGCTCTATTGAAGACATTAGAAGAACCACCTGCTCACGCTGTTTTTATCCTCGCTACAACAGAGGCGCACAAGGTCCCTTTGACCATTCTTTCCCGCTGCCAGCGTTTCGACTTCCGGAGGCTCAGTCGTCCCTTAATCAAGGGCCACTTGGACAGAGTGGCCAAGGACAAAAAATGGCTTGTGGATGAAGACGCCTTGGAGTTGATCAGCCGCCAGGCCAGTGGTGCCCTGCGTGATGCTTTAGGGCTGCTGGACCAGGCAGCAAGTTTTACCGGGGGAAAGATCGGTCGGGCTGATATCGAGATGCTGACCGGTGCCTTGGGGAAAGAGGAACTGGAGGGAATCGTTGCTGACACAGCTAAAGGAAATGTTCCTGCAGTTCTAAAGAGGCTGGATGCTATTTTTTCCCGTGGGTGCGACCCACACCAGGTGCTCTTGCAGCTTGCTGACCATGTGCGGGACCAATTCTTTAAACCGGGCATAGGAAGAGCGGAACAGGTATTTTTTGCCCGCTTCCTGCGGGGGATAGCCCTGGCAGAAGGGGAGATGCGGGGGAGTGCTAGGCCAGATCTGCTCCTGGAGCTTGTTCTCCTGCGTATGACGGGTGCTGCTGCAGTAAGAAATTCGCCTTATTCTGGTGGGCAGAACAGCCGCCATGACCCCGGAGCCGACCCTGCAGTTCGGGAACAGGCAGCGGCAATTGCTGCCAAGAGGGATGATCAACCGCAGATGCCTGATCGAGTCCGCAGAGGAGCTGTGCGCCAAGATTCAGCTGTTCAGGGAACCACTTCAAAACCCTCAAAAGCAGGATCTTCCGGAGGGAAAGCAGATAAGGCCAGGAAGGCTGCCGAAGAAACTTCCAGTATAGAGAGCAAGGACGATACCCTTGGTGGGCATCAGCCTGTGCAGAGTAAAGTGCCGGAGGGTGCCGACCAAAAATTTGATCTGAAAGAGATCAAGAAATTTCTCAGCGCTCAGACCAGAGATTATCCCCTGCTTTCCAGGGTGGTACCTAAATGCAGGCTGGAAAGGGAAGGGAACAGGCTGCTGTTGGCAGCGCCTCCTTTTTTCTGTGATTTAATCAGACAGGAGGAGAATATGCGTATCCTTCAGAAAGGCCTGCGGGATTACGGCTGTCCCCTAACCTTAGAGTTGGTTCAAGAGAATGGGGAGTCCGCTCCTGTGGTTCGCCCCAGCACCGAAGAAAAGGAGCAGAAGCAAGAGCCCCAGGCGGTTCACGGGGAAGAGTTGTTGAACATGGCAATAAAAAAATTTAATGGAAAGATTATTAAG
>CALGIY010000237.1 GCA_937914965.1 uncultured Thermoanaerobacteraceae bacterium
GTTCCATAAAAACAGTAGCCCCGCTGGCGGACAAATCATTTTCCGGGACTGGTACATGATTTGTCCGCCAGCGGGGCTACTGTTTTTATGGAACCCACACCCCTGGTCAGACTAGGGAATGAACTGGCCGCGGTGAGATCAGCAGTGCAGCAGGAGGAACTCCGGATTTTAGAGGAGTTATCGAGGCTTGTGGCTGCTTATTATGATGAAATCCGGCAGGATCTGGAGGTACTCGGGGAACTTGATTTCATTATAGCGAAGGGGCATTTCAGCAGTGAACTGCGGGCAAATCCACCGATCTTCAGTGATGAGGGTTATCTGGTGATTAAGCGGGGGCGCCATCCTCTGCTAAAAGGGGATGTGGTTCCCCTGGACATCAGGCTGGGGCAGGATTTTGACTGCCTTGTGATCACAGGACCCAACACCGGAGGTAAAACAGTTGCTCTAAAAACAATAGGATTGTTGGTAGTCATGGCCCAGTCAGGTCTGCACATCCCCGCAGGAGAGGGAACAGTGCTGCCTTATCTTCAAAATATCTTTGCCGATATTGGAGATGAACAGAGTATTGAACAGTCTCTCAGCACTTTCTCCGGGCACATGACCAATATTGTGCGTATCTTGCAGGGTGCAGGAAAGGGGTCACTGGTCATTCTCGATGAACTGGGCGCAGGGACAGATCCTGAACAGGGTGCTGCCCTGGGGATGGCCATTTTGGAAAACCTAATCAATAAAGGGGCTCTCATGATTGTCACCACCCATTTTAGTGAGCTAAAGGTTTTTGCCCACACAAGGCCACGGGTGGAAAACGCCTCTGTGGAGTTTAACAGCAAAACCTTAAGACCTACCTTTAGATTGTCTGTCGGGGTTCCCGGAGAGAGCAATGCTTTCGAAATTGCCGGGCGCTTAGGTTTGACCCCAACAGTTATTGATCGGGCACGTGGTTTATTGAACCCCGAGCATCGGGAACTATCGGACCTGATCAGGCATCTCAAGGAGGACCAGTTTGCGGCATCATCTGAGCGGGTTGAGGCCGAAAGGCTGCGGACCGAAATGGAGGATTTAAAAGAAAGGGTACAGCGAGAAAAGAAGAAACTGCACGAAAAGCAGAAAGATATAATGGCCAGGGCCCATGAGGAGGCTCGGGAACTGGTACGAACTGCTAGGAGAGAAGCGGAGCAATTAATGCGCACACTGCGCGAGGATGTACGCAGTAAGGATGCGCAGGCGGGACTCGAAGGGGCTCAGGAAATTCGCCGTCGGCTCTCTAACCTTACCGAAAAGATCGATGAGAAAATTGCTGTCCGGGAAGTGGTGCCTGAAGGTGAGATCCCTGACTCAGTGGAACCTGGTGAACTCGTGATAATTCCCCGCTTTCAGCAGGATGGGTATGTATTGACACACTCCAATTCTGGTGGTGATGTTTTAGTGCAGGTGGGTGTTATGAAGCTGAACCTGCCGCTAAAGGAACTGCGCCGTAGTAAGTCCAAAAAGCAGGAGCAGATACAATCTTCTACAGCTGCAAAGGATCATGTCATAACAAGAAATGCGTCAGTACCCGCAGAGTTCGATTTCCGTGGTTCGCGTGTAGAGGATGGTTTAAGGGATGTGGATAAATACCTTGATGCCGCTTACCTGGCAGGGATGAACAATGTTTCCTTGATTCATGGTAAAGGAACAGGAGCGCTTCGGGATGCAGTGAGGAAGTACCTGGATAAACACCCCTTTGTATCTTCCTATCGCTGTGGTGATTATTATGAAGGCGGAACAGGAGTTACTATTGTGAAATTTAAATAAAAAAAGGAAAAGCCCTTGGCATCGACAATAGCCAAGGGCTAATAAGTTTTCAACATAATTAAGGTAATTTCAATTGTTTTTTCTCTACTACATGGTCCTCAAGCGGACAGCGTAGTGTGGGAGCTTCCCCGATTTTAAACTTTCGTTCTTCAATAAATTCCTTAGAACACCCACCTGTTTCCAGCAGCCCTGGTGTATTGGCCAGGTACAAGACCCCGTTGTGACGTGGGTCGGTACAGACATTAACAGCGATCTCCTGTTCAGCGTCACCAGGCCCATGTATCGTGCAGGTCTCTGTCGGCAGCTGCTCCTGGGATTTGATAAACACTGCCTTTATTTTATGGGGGCAGTAGGGGTTAGCCAGCAGTTTGGTTTCAGCACAAATTTCTGCCTGTACATGGAGATCACAGGTCTCCTTTGGTATCGATCCTTCCACAAATATTTCTTTGAGCAGTTGATTTTCAGGGCAAAAGGCATTAGGAATTTTACCTGATTTTGTGCAAATGGCTCCCCTGATAATACCTGAGGGGCGTTGGAAGTTCTTAACCGGCAGCCCTTTTGAAGCTTCCTGCACTACTGCCTTCCAGATCTGGGCTGGGAATGTTCCCCCAGCTGCACGACCATCTTTAATGGCTTCTTCTTTGTCAAACCCCATCCAAACTGCTCCGGTAAATTCTGGGGTGTAGCCCATAAACCAGATATCCTTCGAGTTATCGGTTGTCCCGGTTTTGCCTGCAACGGGGCGGTTTAACCGGGCTCTTGTTCCTGTGCCGCTTTTCACAACTGTCTGCAGCAGATCGGTCATGATGTAGGCTGTTTGTTCAGACATGGCAACATGTGTCACGGGTTGGGCATCATATAGAACCTTCCCATCCCGGTCGACTATTTTGATTACCGCATGGGGTTCCACATAAACGCCCTGGTTGGCAATTGTGCCAAATGCTCCTGCCATTTCCAGAGGAGAGATCCCATATGTGATTCCACCTAAAGCTAGGGAAAGGTTTTTGTCACGACCGTTTTTATCGAAACTGGTGATGCCCAATTTTTTAGCAAAGTCTAAAGCATAGCCTGGGCCCATATTATGCAACAATCGTACAGCATAAGTGTTTTTAGACCACTGGACCGCAGTGCGCATAGTGATCATGCCGCTGGATTTATGATCATAGTTGTTATAGGTATGTCCGCCTATGGTGACAGGGGCATCCGAAAGGGAGAGAGCTGTAGTGTATCCCTTTTCCAGTGCCGGAGAATAAACCACCAGTGGTTTGATTGCGGAACCTGGTTGACGTACTGCTTGTGTTGCACGGTTGAAGGGGCGCTGTCCTGTGTATTTCCTCCCACCGACCAGCGCTTGAATCTCTCCTGTACGATTTTCAAGCAGCACCATTGCTCCCTGGGCTTGTTTATCCTGCTGGTCTCTCGGAAAGTTAGCGCTGTTGGCGAAGACATCCTCCATTTTTTGCTGTACCTTTGGGTTAAGAGATGTATAAACCTTGAGTCCTCCTCGGTAAACGAGCGATTGGCTTGTTTCAGAGGATAACCCTTGTTTTTTAAGAATTTTTTCTGTTTCCGAGATCACATTATCCGTATAATATGGGTAGGTATAGCTAGTTGTTTCTCCTTCTTGGTAGATCAATTCTTCTTGTTTGGCCTGTTCAGCCTCATCAGAATTGATCTTCCCGTAGGTTACCATCACATTCAAAACAAGTTCCTGACGATTTTTGGCCAGTTCCTGGCTTTGGTCCGGATTGTAATTGTTCGGGCTCCTTACAATACCTGCCAAAACGGCACTTTCAGCAAGTGTGAGATCTTTGGCGTCTTTACCAAAATAACGCTGAGATGCGGTTTGAATTCCATAGGTTCCATTGCCAAAATAAATACGGTTTAGATAAAATTCTAGAATTTCATCTTTGGAATAGCTGTGTTCAACCTGAATTGCCAGGACTGCTTCCTGGATCTTACGTTTAAAGGTTTTATCCTGTGTGAGGAATGAGTTCTTAACCAACTGCTGGGTAATGGTGCTCGCGCCCTCAGAGCCGATACCACCTTTGATATTGGCAACCACAGCCCTGCCAATGGCCTCAATGTCTACTCCATGATGGCTGTAGAAACGGTTGTCCTCTATAGCAATAAAGGAGTCAGGTAGGTAAGGGGGCAGATCTTTCAAAGAAACCGGGGTGCGGTTCTCTTCTGCAAAGACCTGGGAGGCAATTTGCCCATCGCGGTCATAAATAATAGTAGACTCGCTGCCAGCCAGTTTTTGAGGGTCCCATTCGGGCATAGAAATAACAGCACTCGCTACATAGGTGCATCCTGCACAAACAAGAACTACAACCACTAAAATAGCAGCAAGTAGAGCTACCCTAGAAGGGCTAAGTTTCTTTCTTCTCTTTCTAGCAGATTGTTTGACATCTTCTTTTTTGCTTGACATAAACGACCACCCACCTTATTGGTTTACTCGGTAATCTTTTTTATTTTACCTGTGGGGCCCGAAAGGAGAGCAAGATTTAATCCCTGGGAATGCTTAATTGCTTCTTCCGGAGCAGTAACAGTGATCACATCATTTTCTCTGATTACTGTTTCGGCATCGGGTGAGATAATATCCCCGCAGCTGCGGTGAATCGACAAGATTGTGCCTCCTGTACGTGTACGAAACTCCGCGTCTTTCAGGCTCTTTCCGATTAAAGGAGATTCTGTTTCTACTCTGAACTCATGAATACGCTGGAATCGTGCGGCCATTTTAAAGGTATAGTCCAGGAGTTCGTCGGTCAGATGGGCTATTTTTAAATCGAGTTCTCTGCGTTCTTCCAAATAAGTATGCATTCTTTTTTGAATATCCTCCAAAATTTGGTG
>CALGIY010000238.1 GCA_937914965.1 uncultured Thermoanaerobacteraceae bacterium
GTATATGCGTATTTTGTGAGGTGACAGCATATGCAGATAATAGCTCTTCTTGTCTGCATATGCTGTCACCTCACAAAATACGCATATACTGCTATTTTTCCCCATCTGCTGGAATTTATTCGGTTTTAAGATAACCCATTGGGAAGGTACTGGTTGAGGACGCCCAAGAGTTTATACTCATGGGCACGAATTTAGCTTTTGAAGAGTTGAGGAAGTGCCCGCAGCAGGTCCTGGTTCCCCTTTGTTTTCTTCATAGCATCGATCAGCATTTCAACGATATCACCAGTTCCGTAAGATGAAAACATCTTCCGGAATTTCCACACCAGGTCCAGTTCATCCTTGCTGAGCAAGAGCTCCTCCCGCCGCGTACCGGACCGCTTGATATCGATGGCCGGGAAAATGCGTTTTTCCGACAACTTCCGGTCCAGAACAAGTTCCATATTGCCGGTGCCCTTAAACTCTTCAAAGATCACATCATCCATCCTGCTCCCGGTTTCTACCAGAGCTGTAGCCAAGATGGTCAAACTCCCGCCCTCTTCAATATTCCGGGCGGCTCCAAAAAAGCGCTTTGGTTTGTGCAGAGCAGTGGGGTCAACACCTCCGGAAAGAGTGCGGCCTGATGGAGGAACCACCAAGTTGTACCCCCTGGCGAGGCGGGTGATGCTGTCCAATAGAATTACCACATCACGCTTGTGCTCCACCAGCCTCTTGGCCCGCTCTAGGACCATTTCGGAAACCTTAACATGGTTTTCAGGTGGCTCATCAAAGGTGGAACTGACCACTTCCCCATCCACGGATCGCTGCATATCTGTTACCTCTTCGGGGCGCTCATCGATCAGCAGCACCATCAGATAAATATCAGGGTAATTTGCAGTGATGGCATTGGCAATTTTCTTGAGTAAAAATGTCTTACCAGCTTTAGGAGGGGCAACGATCAAGCCCCGCTGACCTTTTCCTAATGGCGAGATCAGGTCGATGATCCGGCAAGGGATATCACCTATCCCGTTGTGTTCTAGGGTAATGCGCTCATTGGGGAAGATCGGTGTCAGCGCGTCAAAATGCACCCTTTGTGCAGCCTCATCAGGGTCGTAGCCGTTGACTGTTTCCACGCGCAGCAGAGCGTAAAAACGCTCTGTATCTTTCGGTGCCCGCACCTGCCCTGCGACCCGGTCCCCGGTCCGCAGGTCAAAACGCCTGATCTGGGAAGGTGAAACATAGATGTCATCATGACTGGGAAGATAGGCGAAGGGGCGCAGGAAACCATAACCATCTGGAAGAATCTCCAGGATGCCCTGTGCAAAAAGCAGGCCATCCTTTTCCGTTTTTGCCTTCATGATTTCAAAAATCAGCTCTTTTTTGCGCAGCCGGGAATACCCGGTCAGGTCAAGATCTTTAGCGATTCTAAAGAGCTCAGCTAATGTCTTTTGCTCTAAATCTGTGATATTCAAGGATATCCTCCTAATTACGAATAAATTACAGTTTTACAAACTTGTTAAAACGTTCGCCCTATTTGGGCATACTGCAGGGGAAAGGTTGGAAAAACCACCCTTTCAGGCAGGATCAATTAAAATCTGAAGTTATATTATTTGATTGTCCGGTTGTTCCGGGCGATCAAAGGAAGGATTATCAAGCACACCAGTGCCGCCTTCGTTTTTACAGTTGGCTCCTGGGTGCAATAACATGAGGTCTTGTTATTGAAATATAGGGGATAATATCGACCTTCAGACAACCTTACAAATAATAACGTTATTACACCTTAATGTCAAGCATCGGCGATTTACTTCATCACCTTCTCCCAATCGGCAAGAAAACGCTCGATTCCGCGGTCAGTCAGGGGATGCCGGAACATCTGTTTTAATACCTTGAAGGGGACAGTTGCAATATCAGTCCCAAGACGAGCTGACTCCAAGACATGCCGGGGATGACGGATGCTCGCTGCAATTACCCGCGTTGTAAATTGGTAGTTATTGACTACATCCATAATATCGCACAGGACATCAATTCCTTCTTGACCAGTGTCATCGATCCTGCCGATAAAGGGACTGACATATGCTGCTCCTGCCCGGGCAGCTAATAAAGCCTGAAGGGCGCTGAAAACAAGTGTCACATTTACATGGACACCTTCACCAGAAAGGATCCGAACTGCGGCCAAGCCTTGCGGGGTTATCGGAATTTTTACAACAACATGGGGATCGAGTGCGGCTAGCTCCCGCGCCTCTTTAAGAATGCCGTCCAGGTCCATGCTGATCACTTCGGCACTAACAGGACCCTGTACGAGATTACAGATCTCCTTGATAATTTCATGGAAGCTGCGCCCCTCTTCCCGGGCTACCAGTGTGGGGTTTGTGGTGACTCCATTAATCACACCCCAACTTACTGCTTCTTTAATTTCATCGATATTGGCTGTATCCAGATAGAACTCCAACTAATCCCACTCCTTTAATTTATATCTTTAGGCCTTACCTGAAGAACCGAAAAGCCTGATTTTTTCCCTGATTACTTCGGTGGCCCTGTCGCGTGCTGGGCCCAAGACTTTACGTGGATCTATTTCCTCCGGATCCGCGGCAAGCCTACGGCGGATCTCTGCCACAAAGGCTTCCCTGATATTAGTATCGATATTCACCTTGCGTACTCCCAGGGCAATCGCCCTCCTGATATCCTCGCCAGGCACACCAGAGGAACCATGCAAGACCAGGGAAATCCCGGTCAGGTCCCGGATCTCTTTCAGGCGATCGAAATCAAGGTTAGGTCTCCCACGATAGCGCCCATGAGCGGTACCGATGGAAGGTGCTAAAGCATCGATCTCTGTTTCCTGTACAAAGGTTCGTGCCTCCTCGGGGTCAGTAAAAAAAACATCCCGTTCTGAAACACTGATCTGATCCTCGATACCCTGAAGGCGGCCAATCTCACCTTCTACAGAAACCCCAACAGCATGTGCCACCTCCACCACCCTCCTGGTAACGGCAATGTTCTCTTCCAGGGGATAGTGGGAACCATCAATCATAACAGATGTAAAACCGCCTCTAAGGCACTTCATTACCTGATCAAAGTCGGTACCATGATCTAAGTGCAGGGCAACCGGTACCGGAGAGTTCTCAGCTGCCTCCCGCACTAAAGCTGCGATATACCCCAATCCTGCGTACTTGATAGCACCCTGACTGGCTTGTATTATCACTGGTGATTGCTCAGCCTCTGCTGCTCCGATGATCGCTTGAACAATCTCCATATTATTGCAGTTAAAGGCACCTACCGCATATCCACCTGCTTCAGCATTATAAAGAAGTTCGGCGCTGGTTACTAGACTCAAGGGCAATAGACCCCCTTATTCTTTTGACTTTCGCTTCTTTTTTTTGGGCTTACCACTGCTGATCCGCTGCATGGTCTCAGGCTTTAAAACGATTTCCCAGGTATCCTTAATTACTTTCAGGTCATCTTTGGTTTCAGCATTGATGACCCCAACGGCTCCGCAGTTCGGGCACCGCAGTTCCACGCGATCTGCAAAAACCTCCACCTCAACATCCATATTCCCACACTCACAGGAAAGCTTCCCGTCTGAGGCTAGCTTATGCAGGTCATCCAAAATATCATACATAACTTCCGGGTTGGCAAAGTAATCGGAAAAGCCAAGATCCTCTGCCATTTCCCGCAGAGATCGCTCCTGCTGGGCAATGGATTTGCGCACCTTCTGCCGTGGACCAATAAAACCCACCTCAAGGCCAGTCTCATCACAAAACAGTGGGAGAACCTCAGCAGACCAGAGGTCTTTAAAAAGGTAATGGTACAGGTGTTTCGTCTCGCACATCAGACAGTCCAACTGTAGATAAAAAACCTTCCGGTCCTTGGTAGTGATAGAAAGCAGTTGTGCCCCGCAGTCACAGTTGAAACGCACAGGTTTTTTTTCTGAAAAGGAAAAAAAGGATAGTGTATGATATTTTATTTTACCGCAGTCCGGGCAACGCAGCGCAACTACATTTAGTGTTTGAATAAGCATCTCTTTTGACCTCCTCCGCCACTGCCGCAGGTATATGCTCTCTTTATTCTCCATATAACTGCTAAATCCTTTTCTAGATTTAATAAAATCGCCGTATCGGCAATTAGGGCATGTCTACATCGAATTTGGCTTTTACTCCCCCATCTTCACCAGATGACTCCTGGTACAGCCGGGGAATAGAAGCCCTGACTACAGTGCGTCTCGCTTCGATACGCACTGGGATCCCGATTCCTATATCAGTTATTTTGCCCACATCGATACAGCTTAATTCCATCCCAATCCTGCCGACAACCGGGGCGGGGATATTATTGATGTAAACATAGTGAGACCCTACCGGGAATCCCAGGTAGCTTAAAATGAGCTTACCGACTACCTTGGTCAAGTCCCAAAGGCCCGCGGGGCGGGGCTGTACATCTAACCCGAAGCCATCCCTGTAGCCCACAGGCAGCACCGCTAGGACGGTGTCCCGCTTTACACGATAGGTCCTCCCGTAACCTACAGTCATACCCCTCCGCACCTGCTGCAGGTGGAGGATCCGGGTCCAAAAGGACCAGGTTTCTTGAAGGTCAAGACCAGGGTTTCTTACCCCGGCGGGAAACTGTCCATATAGAAGGGTACCAACTCGTACCATATCCAGCCGCATTTCCGGGTACAGCAGGGCAGCAGTGCTGTTGCAGACATGCCGCAGAGAAAAGTGTATTCCTCTACCTGCCAGATCCTGAACCACACTTTGAAAGGCCTGAAACTGCTGTCTGGTAAATGATGGGTCACCGGCAGCAGAGGCGAAATGGGTATAGATGCCTTCCCATTCCAGCCCGGGAAGAGAAAAGAGGAGTTCTGCCACCTCCATTAAGGATTCAGGCACAAACCCGGTTCTCCCCATTCCTGTTTCAATTTTTAGGTGTACAGAAGCATTAACCCCGATCCTCAGGGCAGCTTCAGAGAGAAGCTCTGCCTGAGCAAGGCTGCTGACCGATGTGGTCAGGCCAAACCTTACCAAAGCATCCTGTTCTCCAGGCAGCAGGGGGCGAAAAACAAGAACCGGCACATCAATACCGGCTTCTCTCAGGGCTATCCCTTCTTCAAGGTGGGTCACCCCGAGTGCATCTGCACCTTGTCCCAAGACTGTCTGGGCCACAGGTATCAGCCCGTGCCCATAAGCATTGGACTTCACCACTGCCATCAGCTTGACCTCACTGCCGATCAGTTCTTTCACCTGGGCAGTATTGTGGCCTACTGCATTTAAGTTGATTTCTACCCAGCATGGTGCACTTGATTTTATACACATAAGCAGTTAATCCATTTCCTCCTGGCCCCTCTTGCGATGGGTATATTTCAGGTAGAGAGGAACCATCTTTTTCCATAGATAGTACCAGCAAGGGGAAAGAACCAGGTCATAATCCCCAATAAATTCGGTGAACTCTGCCCCAAAACCTTTTTTAAAGCGGTAAAGACCGGCCAGAGGATTACTGGGGTCATCAGTCGGGGGAACCCCCCGCAGATCATAGGTTTTGCAGTCCAAGGATTTCGCCCACCTGATCATTTCCCACTGCAGGTTGTTGTTGGGCATCACATTGCGCCGTTTGTTTCCAGATGCTCCATACAAATACCAGGTAACATCCCCACAGTAAAAAGCAAGGGTTCCTGCAATGACCTCTCCCTGGTATTCAGCCAGAAAAAGGCGCGCCGTACCCTGCTCGATAAACAAATTCCACATTGAATCAAAGTAGCTAAAGTCCCGGACCAAAAAGCGGTCACGTTCCGCTGTTTCTATTAAGAGGTTATAAAAAGTTTTGAGGTCCTCTTTACTCTCCGCTGCACGCACCTGAACACCCCGGCGTATCGCCAAGCGCAGGTTGTACCTGGTCTTACCCGCCATTCCAGCCAGCAGTTCATCCTCGGAAGAACTGACATCCAGGCGGAACACATAACGGGGTTGTACCCCACCGAACCCGCCCTTCTCTCCTGATGGGCGGAAGCCCAACTCCTTCAGATGCTCATGCGCGGTTTTGTCAGATACGGGAATATCCGGGTCAATCTTGATCAAAATCGCCCTATGTTTCCTTCCGAGCTTCTTAACTTCCTGCCAAAAAAACTCCTCCCCCGCGGGGTCACATTCCTTACCTAAAATCGGCCCCCGGGGGGCATATAATATTGATTTTCCCAAGAAAGGAATATCTCTTTTTAAAAGAGAAACAGCAGCAATTGGATTATCCCCTCTGGTAACAAGCAGACGAAGGGGGAGCCAACCAGTGCCGCTTTTTAATTCTCCCCATTCATAGGTCTGTAAAAAATGCGGCCGAGGTGCTGTGCTGACAAAACGGTTAAAGAGAGCCCTATCTTCCTCCTGAATCAAGTGAACCTTGTACAATTCATTTCCTCCTCAGTTACCCACACGCAGTGCTGCTCCGATAAAATCTCGGAAGAGCGGATGCGGCCTGTTGAGGCGAGACTTGAACTCTGGATGAAACTGGCAGGCAACAAACCAGGGGTGGCTGATCAATTCTACAACTTCTACCAGCGACCCATCTGGAGAGGTCCCAGTAATCCGCATTCCTTTTTCGGTAAGTACTTCTCTGTATTTATTGTTGAATTCGTAACGGTGACGGTGGCGTTCCTCCACAATCTCATTCCCATAGGCAGCCCGCACCCTACTGTCAGGTTCCAGTTTACAGGGATATTTGCCGCGCCGCATAGTACCACCAACATCCCCCAGGTTTTCCTGCCCAGGAAGGATATCGATCACCGGGTCGGCAGTATAGGGATCAAACTCTGTGCTGTTGGCTTCTTCTAACCCGCAGACAGATCGCGCAAACTCGATCACTGCACACTGCATCCCTAGACAAATACCCAGGAAAGGGATGTGGTTTTCTCTGGCATAAGCAGCGGCCTTGATCTTACCGGCGATCCCTCGATTGCCGAAACCGCCCGGGACCAG
>CALGIY010000239.1 GCA_937914965.1 uncultured Thermoanaerobacteraceae bacterium
TGCCCCGAAACAGGCGGTGATGATCCCAACCGGCATGTCGCCGCCAACTACTACCACATTCATGTAAACTCCTGACTGTACCAGGGCTGCTGCTTCTACCAGTGCATGAGACGGGCCAGCGCAAAAACTCCTGGTGTCAGAGCCGGTAGCATTAATACAGCCACACATCTCCCCGACAGCTTTGGCAAAGTTCCCTCCGCCCCTTTGGTTCATATCCCCGCATGCTTCTTCTGAGCATTCGACGATGTAGTCAATATCTTCAGAATTAAGATTTGTTTTCGCGAATAAAAGCTTCACAGCCAGAACAGATGATGCTTTGTTCGCTATGTTTCCCAGCATAACTTCTGAGGACAGGGACTCATCAAATTCATGAGCCTTCTTAACACAGCCCACCAGTTTACCATCGAAATAAAGGGGCTGAGCAGATTGTTCATCAACGAGTTTTTGTATTTCATCAGTGGTAGCAGGTATACTATCGAGCTTAGCGATGTCTTTAATATCTTTAAGCACCGGGTGTGCTTGTAATTTTTCTTTGACACCGGCCTGGAAGGACTCTTCCAAAACAACCAGTTCAAAGCTGTCAACAACCTTCATTAACCCGAAAAACTCGTCTTCAGGCATAATTTCACCGAACTTACCATCACGTTTTGCTCCGGTTACCGGGTTCTCATACCAGGGGCGAGGTATCTCTTTTAATTCATCTGGGGTGATATGTCCGATAAACGCCTGGTTGGGAGGATAATTGACAGCGTCATCAAAACTCCTCAAGTGCTCCGGCAGTTTTTGTAAATGTTCTGATTGGGGATTTTTACGCCAATCTGCGGTTTGAGTCGTGCCTTGATAAAGGAGCATGCCGTTAGCCTGAACTAATGCATAGGAGGCTCCTTTTATAACTGGGAAGTTCATTTACAATCACCTCCGTATAGTCACAAAGGGTAATGGGGTAAAAAGAGGGGAACTTACACCATTACCCTTTGCGCATCTATTTTAAAAAACAGACTATTTGCGGTAGGTCTTAACTTCTTCTATTATTTCATCAACATTAAGCACCATTTCCATCATGCTGATCTGTTCTTCATAAACATCAGCAGGAACTTTATCTTTCAGTTCAAAGATATGATACGCCTTGAGTCCCAACGAGACTCCGGATAATGGACCTGCAAAGGTCGGATCACCTGTGGCTACGGTTTCAGCAGCGAGTCCAGAAGCTTCCGCTTCTCCCCCACCGAGAAGAACGATAAAATCTTCGTTGCCGTACTCATCAGTCAATTTTTTGATCCGTGCCTGGTTTTCGAGGTCCATCGCTCCAGCCGCAGTTCAGACGAAACATTCAGTAGTAGAGAATACTACCTCAGCGCCGGCGGCCTTGACACACTCTTCTATGGCGGGACCAGGAATGCCATCACGGTCGCCCAGAATCGCGATCTTTTTGCCCTTCAGCATCTGATATTTCCCCTTTCATTATTTAATTAATTAAATTAATTCTTTGAGCTTGGCTTCTACATCCTCGATACTAATATCTTTGGTCAATTCAGCAATTTTTTCTCCATTTTTGTAGAATCCAATGGTTGGTAATCCCATTACTTTCTGGCTGATGGACAGCCGCTTATTGGCTGCAGCATCGAGTTTGCAGAACTTTGCCTTGCCCTCGTATTTTTCCGCCACTTCCGCTACGAACGGCATCAATTCTTTACAAGGCTCACACTTGGGGCTCCAGAAGTCCACCATAACTAAACCCTCAGCTTTCAATACCTCGTCTTCGAATGTTTTCTTATCTACTTCGATCATTTTGTTCACCTCCTTAGCCTCATTACTTATTTATTAAGGAATTGAGCTGGTTCATAATAACGTCCCGGCTGATACTCCCAGAAACTTTGGCTACCACTTCACCATTGTTAAAGAACACTACACTTGGTATCTCTTCCACCCCGTACCTTTTGGCAACCTTTTCATTCCGGTAGGTGTCCATTTTTACCAGTTTTACGGAGCCACCTAACTGGTCAACAATCTTTTCCAGCTCAGATACTGCTGCAATACTGGCTTCAATTTGGGGAGCCCAGAAGGCTACCATAACCGGCTTTGGTGCATTTAAAACCTGCTCTTTAAATCCTCCTTCTTCAGCCAAATATTTTTCGGCAGCAAAAGCCGCGATCGCCCCATCGCTGGCAGCAGTGATTACCTGCCTAAGGTACTTAACCCTGGCATCCCCTGCTGCATATACTCCCGGAATAGATGTCTCCATCCGGTCATTGGTGATGATATGACCCGTTTCATTCAGGTCTACCTTTCCCTTGAGCATTTCTGTTTTGGGGACAGTGCCCACAAAGAAGAACACCCCGTTAGTTTCCATTTCGGAAAGCTCGCCTGTTTTAATATTCTTGAGGACAACACTCTCCACGATGCCATCCCCTTTGATCTCCTCCAGAACAGAGTTCCAGACCCATTTGATCTTGGGGTTAGCGAAGGCCTTTTCCGCGCTGACCTTGTTGCAGTCGAGAATTCCTTCATCGTGGATCACAATGATGGTCACAGTTTCGGCGAACTTCGTAAGGTACATGGCCTCTTCAACTGCAGCATCACCATTACCGATTACGATCACATCAAGTTCTTCAAAAAAGTCTGCATCACAGGTGGCGCAGTAGGATACTCCTTTACCCCGGAGTTCCTGTTCACCCTTGATGTTCAGTGTCCTGGGAGCAGCGCCGGGAGCAAAGATAATGATCTTGGACTTGTACTCTTTGCCGCTCTTTGTCCTGGCAACTTTGATCTCACCATCCAGTTCCAGATCAACTACTTCTTCTTTTATAATTTCTGTTCCAAAGCTCTCAGCATGATTGGCCATGGCTTCCATCAAACCCGGGCCGGTTGTTCCCCTTGGAAAGCCTGGATAGTTCTCCAATTCCTCTGTAGTAGCAGCCTGGCCACCTGGTCTTCCTTTTTGAATAATGACTGTTTTCAAGCGAGACCGGGAGCCATAAATACCAGCTGCCAGACCGGCAGGGCCTCCACCAACCACGATAATGTCATAAACCTCAGACAAGTGCGGTTCCCCCTTTCATGGTTTAAATTATTTGGACTGCCTATTTAGCTTATCCATAACCTGCTGATGTACTTAATGTTTTTTTTTAATGTTTCATATGGTTTGTAATTGTATTATTCAACATGCAGTCATGAACTCCTTCTGTATTTAAAAGATATTCTGATAAAAGTTTATTATTTCTTACATAACAAATAGGGATAGTAGCAAAGCGGGGGGAATGGACACAGGGACGGTTGCTCATTAAAGCAATAAAGCAAGCCTGACCCCAGGGGTGCCCAGGGGTGTCAAGACAGGGAAAGACATGAAGGTAGCTGTGAGGGCAGCGGAACCGTCCCACCGTACCTGCGTCACCTTGCCTGCAACGCACGCCTGGCCCCGGCAGGATAAAACTAAAACACCGGCTAGTAAGGAGCAACTGCCCGAATTAATGTCTGCGGAAATAATCTGTTAGGGTTAGAGTTACCATGAAACGAGAATGACAAGTGACGGTCCTTTTGTCAGGGGAACTAGGGGGCAGTTACTCATTAAGCAATATCCTAGGGAGCGCAGCTACCGCCCCCCTTATAATAGCTCCTGCCTTATTTTCTCAACAAAAACGTCAATATGCTTTTTGGCTTCCTGCTCGGCTTTGTCTGTGTCTTTGTCCCTTATAGCTTGTACTATTACCGGCATGGTATCCAGGAAAAGATTAACATCGGTAATATCTTGTTGGAGGTAGAACCAAAGCCTTTCAGTATGTATATGTAGGCCATAAAGAAGCTCTACAAGGCAGGGGTTGTCACAACTTACAAAAATGGTTTCATGAAACTTTTC
Organism: uncultured Thermoanaerobacteraceae bacterium; assembly: GCA_937914965.1. Lineage (GTDB taxonomy): Bacteria > Bacillota > DSM-12270 > Thermacetogeniales > Thermacetogeniaceae > CALGIY01. Next base: position 3,854 of record CALGIY010000239.1, read on the forward strand.
ATCTTCCATGATGATCAGTTTATAATCTTCAACAATATCGTACTTTTTGATTCTTTCGATACCAGACTCCAAATCTTTGATTTTTTCATCAGTCATTCTATCAACCGCTAATCTGGCAGCAAAACCCTCAAGTTCACGAAGTACCTCAAACACCGACTTCATATACTTAAAATCGATGGGTGCCACTTGAGCACCATACCTGGGGATGATATTCAGCAAATTATTATTCTTGAGCTGCTCAAACACCTTTCGGACTGGTGTCCTGCTCATATCAAATTCGCTTGCTATGTCCGCCTCATTGAGAACCTCTCCTGGTTTATATTCTAGGCGAACTATCCTGTTTTTGAGTATTTCATAAAGCTGATCAGACTTGATCTTTTCTGTCATGTTACATTTCACTCCCTTTAAAATTTACCCTTTAACAGATACTATCACAATAATTGTGAGAAATACATAAACTATTTTTTTAATAGATTAGTGAAATACATCTAGATGTATTTCACTAATCTATTAAAAA
>CALGIY010000240.1 GCA_937914965.1 uncultured Thermoanaerobacteraceae bacterium
ATCGTTAGGTTATGAGTATACGGAGGATATTCTTACTTCAACAGTTTTTGGCACTATAAAATATCTAAGGTCAGACATGATCTTGATTGTAACCGTGTCTTGTGTAAAATTTATAATTATTAATACAGGGAGGTTACAGAAAGAAATATGAATTTTCAGGACAAAATTTTCGAAACATACCAGAAGATGCTTGGGGAGAATAGATTTCTACAAGAAGATGAGCTCAATGAGAGTTACGCGCTGTTTAAAAGCAATTTTGGACCGGAAAAATTAATGAGTCTTGATGGTGAACTGCTGCTGGAAACCATGTTTAACCACGGCAATAGGGGGAGCCTTGTTTACTGGTTGGAATTCAAAAACGATGATGAGTTTCGGACAGGGCGCTTTGGCGGAATCGGTGGTGGTAGTGCTTTAAAATTTGGTATTTATAAGCGAAAAGAAGATGGTAAATGGATAACTGGAAGAAGTGCCAAAGATATGCGGCAGATAGAACTCCCAGAAGCCATCAGTATTGCTCGTGAGAAAAGGGCACTGCTTGTTAGAGGTGCAGAAATTATTGCTGCTATTGATGATTATAATAATGATACATATTTGAAGCTGCAGGATGATATTGATCGGGAACTGGACTACTTTGGAAACCTGGGATGGGTGCATAAATACTATCACATGCTCTATCCTGAAAAAATAGATGATTACCACTCCATAGATTGGCAGGTTTTTTACCTGATAAAGATGCAGGAAAAACCGATAAAATCTGATGGAAGATATGTTTTAGATGGGCAGTATATGAGAGCAGCAAAAAAAGTCAATATGATTATAAATCATTTTACAGCAGCTTTAGCGCAGTGTTATGGGCTGCCCCATAATTATTGGAGGGTTGGGACAACTACAACTGATGGCAAACATAGTTACTGGCCTGAAATGTATCAGAATGGGTACGTGTCCGTAGGATGGCCAGATCTTGGCGATCTCAGTCAAATGGATGGTTTAAGCCATCTTGAGGCGAAGGAGCAGATAAAAAGGCTTCTTGCAGAGAAATATCCAAATACCCCGCAGTCTATAGGTAGACAAGCAAACCAGGTCATTATGTTTTATAAAAGAATCAAGCCGAATGATGTGGTAGTTGCGGCGGAGGGCCGTCAGGTTTTGGGAATAGGAAGAGTAGCTGGGGGATATGAGCATAAAGATGGATTGCCATTTCCCCATTGTTTAAGTGTCCAGTGGACAGACTGCAAAGGCAAGCTGCCGAATCCAAATGAAGGGCTTATGACAACTGTCAATCAATACAAAGACATTGATAATCTCATTGCGATCGAAAAAATGCTGTCCAGTCCTGATAGTGATCTGCCAGACGATTCTCAGAGGCAGTTAAAGAGTCTAACTGGTGTGATGGGTAAAATTGAGGGTATTTTAAATAGAAAAAAGCAGGTGATCTTATACGGCCCCCCTGGTACAGGCAAAACATACTGGGCAGAAAAGGCCTGTCTTGAATTGGCTTCAAGAAAGGCATTCAAAAAGGCTTTTGCAGATACAAATGAGTCTGAAAAGAGTTATTTGCTGGGGGATGGGAAGGCCAAGGGGTTAGCAAGATTTTGCTGTTTTCATCCCTCCTACGGCTATGAAGATTTTGTTGAAGGCATTAAGCCGAGTGTGATAAACGGACAGGCTGTTTTTAGTTTGAAAGATGGAATATTTAAGGAGCTGTGCGATGATGCGAAACAGAATCCCGGGCAGAACTATTATTTAATTATTGATGAGATCAATAGAGGGGATATATCGCGAATTTTTGGTGAACTGATCACCTTAATAGAAAAGGATAAAAGAGGAAAGGAAATGATTCTGCCGTTATCAGGTGAATCTTTCAGCATCCCGGAGAATGTCTATCTTGTTGGCACAATGAACACAGCCGATAGATCTATTGCCCTGCTGGATGTGGCCTTACGCAGGAGATTCGGGTTTATTGAACTAATGCCGGACTATAGCCTGCTATCAAGCATTACAGTTGAGAATCTTCCTTTAGGGCTTTGGTTATCAGAACTAAATAAAAGAATTGTTGAGCATGTTGGGAGAGATGCACGCAATCTCCAAATAGGGCATTCCCTCTTTATGGAAAAAGGAGCACCCATCAAAAACTTCGATAAACTCTGCAAGGTGATAGAAGAAGATATTATTCCTCTAATTGAGGAGTACTGCTATGGCGATTATATTACCATTTCCAAAATTATTGGCAGCAGTTTTGTTGATACAGCGAAACAAGAAATTAACCATGAACTGTTCGAAACGGGAAATAAACCTGATTTAATATCCGCCCTGCTTGAGCCTAAACCGGAAATTGCAACCTCATCATCTGTTAATCCAGATGATAATGAAGAAGAACAGGAATTAGAAAACGAAGAGGCCAATGGAGAACAGCAAGTATGAGTGTTTTGAAAATTGATATCAGGGAATGGGAACAGCTTCTGCCGGTAAAGGGCAGCCCTCTATTTCAAAGATATATAGAAGATGAGGATTCCCGATACGCAATAAAGGTGCTCAATGAAAAGGGAATTGTGAACATCCTTGAATTAAAAGATGGGCTCCAGATAACTTCTAACTCATATGTCGGTAAGATCAAGATTGGAGATATTGAGCTCAATATACACCCTAAAATTGAGGGAATGCCCCTCTATAAATTGTTGAAGTATGCTTATGGGCTGCGTGATCTGAATATATTTGATGAAGCGGTTCATGCTATTGAATCATCTCAGTTTTATGACCTTCTCATTTATCAGCTTTATGCAGAGGTTGAAGAGCTGCTTTATAGAGGGCTTAATAAAAGGTACAAAAAATCAGATGCAGATTTAGAGACACCAAGAGGACGAATTGATATAAAAAAAGTAGCAGCCAAAGCCAATATCACAGGGGGATCGCTTCCCTGCAGTTATTTTGAAAGAAGTGAAGATAATGAATTAAACCGGGTGCTTCTGGCGGGGCTTTATTTAGCCAATGAGCTGACAGAAGATCTAAGCTTAAAAATACACCTGCACAGGCTGTGCAGCAGAATGGAACAGAGTATTGGCCCAATAGAACTTAACAGACGTGTTTTAATTGAGACATTAAACAATATTAATAGATTAAGTGAACACTACAGATCCGCACTGGAACTAATAAATATTTTATTTGAGTCGCAGGGAATTCAACTTGAAGATGGCAGTATGTATATGAAGCTGAACGGGTTTTTCTTTGATATGAATGTGTTCTTCCAAGCTTTATTATCAAAATTAATGAAAGAATACCTGGAAGGTTTTACGGTGCGTGATGAATATACTTTGCATGAATTATTTGCCTATACACCAGGATTTAATCCACAGAGGAAATATGCTCCCAAACCACGTCCGGATTTTGCGGTAATGAAGGGCAACAGGGTAGTATGTTTACTGGATGCCAAATACAGGGACCTTTGGGAGAGGAATCTGCCGAGGGAAATGCTGTATCAGCTGTCGATTTACGCCGTAAGTGGAATTGGCAACAACACCGCAAAGATACTTTACCCTTCCATGTCCTCGGAGGCAAAACTGCAGAAAATAGATATTAAGAATCCGGCAACTGGAAGCAAATACGCAGAGGTAATGCTTCAATCTGTTTCACTGCCGCTGGTAGCTGAACTGCTCAATCTGTCCAGTAAAGTAAAAATAAAAGAGTATGTAAAGCAGATCGTATTTGGAAGTTGAGGACTGCGCTTCAGGTGAATGTGACACAATGCTGTCACAGCAGTTTGCTATTATTCCTGATGAAGAAGAGTCAGTATTGTAATGGGAGGGCAATTGTCTTTACGAGGCCTACGAAAAGTACTGGTGGCCGTACGATATGACTTGTCCGATTCAGGGCAAGCAGATATCGGGAAAAGGATCGAGTTTTCTTAGGTTAAAATAGAAATGAACGGGTTTCCCCTTTCAAAGTCTTCATAATATCCAGCTCAGGGGTTTGATTTACTGAGACTTCAATGTCTTCATAATGGGAGTTGAAATCTATGCCCAAAGACAGGTATGTATTTCCAGCTATCTTTGACTATGGTGATGATGGAATTTCTATCGAGTTTCCCAATTTACCTGGTTGTTTACCATGCGCTTTATCTACAGATGAAGCCATCAAAAATGCAAAAGAAGCTATGGCACTGCATTTATGGGGAATGGAACGAGATAAAGATGTAATACCTGAGCCAACATCTATTGACAAATTGCACATTGCACCCAATCAAATACCAATGCTTATTGAAGTCTATATGCCGGAATATCATGAGGCGATTGAGAACCAGTTCGGAAAATATTAACCATCCCTCTTTGATCTGGTCAAGCCTAAGCGGACAGTAAGAAGCTGGACTGATTAACTTTTTCAAAATCACAAGGCGAGAGATATCCATTTATTAGAATGCAGTCTCTGCTGATTATAAAACACCTCGATGTATTCTCTGACTTCCTGTTTCATCTGATATCTGGATTTCAACGGTTCTCCATATATCCATTCAACCTTCAAACTATGAAAAAATGTCTCCGCACAATCCTGGCACTCACCTTTGCGGCTCATGCCACATAAGAAACCGTGCTTCTGCAGTAATTCCTGATAGGATGACTGCAGTATTGACTCCCGTGATCCGAGTGACATATAATCCCAGGAGCAGGATTGCGCCTCCTAATGGCGGTCTTAAGCGCATTAATAACCAGCTCTTTAGTCATGCGCTTACCGATGCTCCAGCCAACTATCCTCCTGCCATACAAGTCAAGAACAATCGCCAAATAAAGCCAGCCCTCGCTCGTTCTGAGATATGTAATATCCGTGACCCACACCTTATTTGGGTCATGAACTTCAAACTGTCTGCCCAGTAAATTCGGAGCTACAGGATGAGCGTGGTTTGAGTTTGTGGTGGCACGGGTCTTTCGTCTGGCCTTTGCTACAAGTCCTTGTTCGGCCATTTTACGCTTGATTCTCTGACGGCTAACCGCTATCCCCTCAACCTCTAATTGTTTCTTAATCCGACGTGTGCCATACGTTTTACGGCTTTTCTGAAAGATCCGTTTAATCTTCTGCCCCAAAATATCTACGTCTCTTTTTTCTGGTCTTCTGAGCCATTTATAATACCCGCTACGCGATACTGTACATAATTCACATGCTCGCTTAATGCTGACCAGGTTTTTGTGTTCTTGCTTAATCATCGCGTACCTTTCCTCTGGTCCCCGGCAAAGTACGCTGCTGCTTTTTTTAGAAATGTGATCTCATTCTTTAGCTGCCTGTTTTCTTTTTCTAGTTGCCTCTGGTATTCCAAATCCGGCTTCATATGTCCGCTGCCTGGAAGACCGTGTTCCCCGTCTTCGGATAACTTCTTTATCCATGAGTAAATCGCTGACCTGCTACAGCCCAACTCATTGACTGCCTCTGTGACCGTCATCTTTCCGGAATTAATCTGTTCTACATAAGCTACCTTCGTATCTCTGTCAAAATATTTTCCCATGTCGACACCTCCTGATGGCTTCTCTTTATTATTGTCCATCTTCGCGGTGTCCGCTAGTAGGTTACCACATTATCATGGCAATAAAAGGACTAGTCGAGAAAGCTGGTGATGCCATGAAAGTGGCAGTTATCAAGGATGAACAGATGGACTACTGCCGGGAGCCTCCCTTTCACCCGCCGGAGGTATACCCTGAGTATCCTTTTCCGGATACATGCAGCGGCAACCGGTGTTATAGTGGCGTCAGGGAATTGTTTTTCAGGTTGGGACTGGACTGGGAGAACTATGGTCAGTCAAGCTGGAACCCTCTAGGGGAGATCATCGAGCCGGGCAGCAGTGTGGTGATCAAGCCAAACTTCGTAACGGACCGCGTACCTAAAGAAAGCCGGGATGCCATTACAACCCACGGCTCTGTGATCCGGGCGGTATTGGACTACGCGTATATCGCACTACAGGGGCAGGGAAGTATCACCATCTGCGATGGATCCTACATGGACACTGACTTCGAGCAGCTAATAAAGGCCTCGGGTGTTGACCAGATCGCTGGATACTACGAAAAGTACGGCAGCATCAAGGTAGAAGTTGTGGATATCAGGAGGGAGAAGCGCATCTTACGAAAAATGGGGGGGGGTAAGTGTTGAACCCCTACCAGGGGATCCCTTGGGTTATAAAGTTGTTGACCTGGGGAAGGACTCTGACCTCTTTGAAATAATCAAGGACTGCGAAAAATTTCGGGTTTCCTACTATAACAAAAATGAGATGTTAGAGCACCATAACCCCGAGAGAAATGAATATCTTATCTCCGGTACGGTGTTGAATGCTGATGTGGTGATCAATCTACCCAAGCTGAAGACCCATGCCCGGACCGGGATCACCTGCGCGATGAAAAATATTGTGGGGATCACTGGCATCAAGGACTGGCTGCCTCATCACCGTAGTGGGCCCTCCGTGCACGGCGGCGATGAGTACATTTACAGTGATTTCAGAAAGGATCTTTTTATTAAGCTGAAGGATTTCCAGGCAGCCACAGGTAACCTGCTGTTGATCGTGATTGCACGGGTACTCAGTGCACTGCTGTTTTTTTCCAAATATATTGTTCCCTTCAAAGACAGCTATATCGGCGGTAGCTGGCATGGTAATGACACCTTGCCGAGGACGATCTCTGATCTCAATAAGATCTTGTACTTTGCTGACCGCGAGGGAGTGATGAGGAACACTCCGCAGAGAAAAGTTTTTATGGTTGTGGACGGGATAGTGGGCGGGGAATTGGACGGGCCCATGCGCAACAATGCAAAGGATAGCGGTGTGCTCATTGCGGGGGTTAATACAGCTGCTGTGGATTTGGTTTGTGCTGTTGTGATGGGATTTGATTACCAGAAGATACACACCTTCAAATATGCCTTAAACTCTAGAAAATACAGGTACTTTGTTGGTAATGTGGAGGGCATTGATTTATCTCCATCTGGCTGCAGAGACCTGCAGGATGTGTATGAGAGATACAACTGCAGCTTTTTACCTCCTGATGGCTGGAAGGGATTTATTGAGTATGAGGATTTGGCCCGAAAGTTGGGGAACGAAAGCAGTAAAAAACATGTGGAAGATTTTCTTTAAAAAATAAAATACGGCATAGATTACAAAAAGTTTGAGGATAAGCTATGAGTGATGTCCCTGATGACCTATTAGCAGAAAATGGAACCCAAGCAGTATGAGAATAAAAGGGTCTCTTGAGGGGCTCTTGATGAAATTCAACCTTAATATTTTTCAGAGACAGGCACTTATTTTTAGAGAAATCATATTATTGTATTGTAACGGCTGTTGTTTAAATCAACAGCCATTCAATTTAATATTGGACATATAGCCATCTGGGTTCCTATGCCTTTTAACCAACTTTGTTGCTGGTATCTCTGACCGAAGGAGAGGATATTAATGTGATCCGGTTTGACCGGGATTTGTATCTTTTGATGATCCTGACTCTCTTCCTGGCAGGGATTGTTGCCCTGGGGGAAGGGGGATGGTTGCAGTACATCCGGGTGCCCTTGGTAGTAATCTGCCTTTTGTTCTTCCCCGGCTATACTGTTATCTGTGTTCTTTTCCCGGGAAAAGACGACCTGGGACAGATGGAGCGGTTAGTCTTAAGTTTTGCTTTTAGTGTTATTATGGTTTCTCTTATCGGATTTGTGTTGAATTTTACCCCTTGGGGTGTCAGGCTTCTTCCTTGCCTGATCTCCATAAGCACCTTTATTGTAGCCATGTCACTCCTGGCCATGTACCGCAGGTATAAACTTCCTCCACAAGAACAATATGCTCCTTTTTTGGAGTTAAAATTAGATTCCTTCACGCAGCTGTCTGTTTTGGATAAAGTCATGGTTTTGATGGTGGTTCTGACAGTTCTTGTAACAGCAGCATCTTGCCTTTATTTTATTGCATCTCCAAAACCGGTTGAGAGATATACCGAATTCTACATTCTTGGTGAAAACGGTATAGCTGACAGCTACCCGCGGGAACTGGCAGTAGGAAAGGAGGAAAAGTTAATTGCCGGTATCGTCAACCATGAACAAAGGAACGTAACTTACTATATGAACATTAAGATGCAGGATATTGTTAAGTCAACAAAGGGGCCCATTATTTTAAGGCAGGGGGAAAAACGGGAAGAAATAGTTAAAATTTCGGCAAATTACCCGCATGAGAAGTTGAAAGTGGAGTTTCTTCTTTTTCGCGACCAGGAGAGTAAACCTTGCCGGACTTTATATCTGTGGGTGACGGTCAAATAAAAGAGATGAGTACATCCCGCAGGAGGTTAAAAGCGATATGGCCTGGAATTATGCTGCCGTTAATAAAATGGTTCCCTGGATTTATTTTTTGGCGGTTGTTACCGCCGAACTTTTGATTGGTTCTAATAATGCATGTGCTGGCATGATCCTATACTTAATTTTGCTGGCCGCTCTCTTCATCCAGGTTGTTCGCTCCTACCCGTCCGTACAGGTAAATGCCGGTCTGAATATAGTTGACGAATCTCCCGCCAGTAGGATGGTTCCGAATTCAAGAATACGCTTTTATCTGGCATTGATGATGGTGCCCCTGGTCCGGATTGTGGGTCTGCCTTTGTTTCTTGCTGATATCCCCATGACTTATCGGTTGGTCCTGGTGGGATTACCTCTCTTTACCGCTGCTTTTATCATAATCAGGTTTGCTGGCTACAGGGCACAAGACATTTATTTAACTTTCTCTTCTCCAATCCTCTATTTCTTAACACTTCAATTAATTATTGGGGTAACCGGTATTCCCTTTGGTCTGATAGAACACAAACTTTTACCTGATACGCTATCTCTACTCCCTCCACCATTCCGACATGGGGAAGCAGCCTTTATCTTAATTTGCTTTAGTGGCTTTCTTGAGGAGTTGATTTTTCGCGGGGTTTTACTAAGGGCTGCCGGGGATTACATGGGAAAAAATATAGGGTCAATTTATATCAGCTTTTTATTTGCAGCGCTGCAAATCCCGCGGTTATTATTCCTGGAAGTCATTTTTGCTTTCCTGGTAGGCTTGCTCTTTTGCCGGATGGTACGGCGCACAGGATCAATCTGGGGGGTTTCCCTGGCCCATGGTTTGATGAATATAATGTTGTATCTCGATGTCTATTTTTGAACAGCCAAACCCTTTATTCAATCCGGCATGGTCCCCTTAAGGAAGATCCGGCATATTGTAAACAGGAAAGCGATTATACCATCTATCAGAGGGAGGAATAGGTATGATTTCCACCCTTCCTGCTCCGGCAGCAGCTGTCAGCAACCCTGCTGTCCTGGAAATAGCTGCTGGTTTGTTTCTGATAGTGCTGTTGGTTACCAAAGAATTGATTAGAACTGTTATCAACACTTCTGAGAACAAGTTATTATCTGGAACACTGCAGGTCATTAATAGTACCCTGTATTTAGTGATGGTGCCACAGTTCCTCGTTTTTGTGATAATTGTCTCAATTAAAATCTACCAGGTGATGCCTTAACGGCTAATTGATTAGCTGGAGGTTTTGTATGTGTGGTATCAGGTTACTTAACAATTATTCACAGAGCCTGTTAGCAACGGGAGGAAAAATGTGATGGATTATGATGTTCTAGTTGTCGGTGGAGGCCCTTCAGGATGTGCTACAGCTAGGGATATTGCTGCTGAGGGTTTCAAGGTGTTTGTTGCGGAAGAACACTCAGTTGTAGGCGAACCCCTTCAATGTTCCGGATTCATTAGCTCCAGGGCATTGCAGCTTTCTCGGGTTTCCAACCGGGTAATACTCAATGAGCTGAAAGGTGCCCTGGTTTATGCACCCGATAACCGAATCTTAAACTTGGTTGGGGAGAGGATATACGGGGTGGCCATCGACAGGGTGGCATTTGACCAGGAGTTGGCCCTCCAGGCTGAAGCAGCTGGGGCAGAACTACACAGTAGTTCTCGGGTCGTACACCTGGCCAGTATTCCGGGCGGGATTAAGGCCCGAATTCAAAAAGGATGTTCGGTTTCTACAGAGCAGGAGGTTTCCTGCAGGCTGGTGATCGGTGCTGATGGACATAGCTCCCTGGTTGCCAAATGGCTTGGTTTGCCTCATCCATCTCAAAAGGTCTCCATCTATTCAGCAGAGGTGGAACTCCCATCAACAAATGAGCAGGTTGTAGAAATATTTTTAGGACAGTGGTTTGCTCCGGGTTGGTTTGCTTGGGTTATTCCCACTAGACGGGGATTGGCCAGGGTGGGCACAGGAGTGACCAAGCAAGGGGCGTTTTCAGCTGGGAGGCCAGGTTGCGCCCGCCAACTTTTTACCAGTCTTGTGGAAGCGCATCCCGATATCTTTAAAGGTTTACGTGTGCTGAAGAGTACAGGGGGGGTCCTCCCCATTGGGTTGATGGCGCAGTCATACGGCCCTCATGCACTTTTGGTGGGCGATGCAGCCTGTCATACAAAACCAATTTCGGGGGGCGGGCTGTATCTGGGGTTGGAGGCAGCCAGGCTTTGTGCTGAAGCAGCAGTATCTTCCCTGAAGGCTAATGATTACAGCAGTAAGTTTCTTTCCCGCTATCAGAGGGACTGGGAAGGAAAAGTGGGGAAGGAAATAAGCTGCGGTTTTATGCACCGGGAAGTATTTCTAAATATGAGCGACCAGGAAATTAGCAATATCATCACCTTTCTAGATACTCCGCACTGGCGCAGGTTAATTTTGAAATATGCAGATTTAGATTATCACTCCATACTGGCGAGTAAGCTGGCTCTCGCCCCTCTTTGGGCGCAGCGTTTTCTCATTAACGGGTTAATCTCATTTGTCAACGGGTATTCCCGTATTACAGGTAAGAGTTCTAAGGGAACTGCCCCGGATGGTTTTGTTGAATAACATTTTTCGTTGATTATGGAACTGTATTTCGATTTATTTCATATTCTATTATCTGGGCCAGAATGGGTCTAGGATTTAGGTAGATTGGTTTTAATTGGGAGTGGGGGTAATGTATCAGGGGCATTTAATTGGGGTTGTGGTACCTGCCTTCAATGAAAGGGAGTTAATTCATGAAACTCTTGTGGCAATTCCCAGTTATGTAGATCAGATTTATGCTGTTGATGACGGCTCAATAGATGGAACCTGTGCAGTAATAGAAAAACTGCAGGAAATGGACCGGAGGATTGTTTGCCTCAGGCATGAAAAGAATAGGGGGGGAGTGGGGGCGGCTATCATAACCGGTTACCGGGAAGCCATTGCGTATGGGATAGATATTATAGCGGTGATGGCGGGCGATAACCAGATGGATCCAGATAAGCTTCACCAGCTGTTAGATCCAATTGTTCAAGGGAGAGCTGATTACACAAAGGGAAACAGGCTTTTATACCAGGGGCACCGGACAGGAATGAGTAAATGGCGGTATTTCGGCAATACACTGCTCACCTTCCTGACGAGAATCGGGTCGGGATACTGGCATCTGATAGACCCCCAAAACGGGTATACGGCCATATCTACTGTGGTTTTCGAGCGTTTTTCACCCGACACCATCTATCCCTGGTATGGTTACTGCAATGACCTACTGGTGAAGCTGAATGTATACGGTTTCAAGATGATGGATATCCCGATGCCTGCCAGATATGGCAGGGAGAAGTCAGCAATACGCTACAGCACCTATATTCCTAGGGTATCCTGGCTGCTGCTGCGTAAGTTTTTTTGGAGGCTGCAGACAAAGTATCTTTTTCTTCAGTTCCACCCGCTTGTTCTGTTCTACTTGATAGGGATGCCGCTCACATTCTTGGGGCTCCTGAGCTGTGTGCACTCTCTTTATTACTATTTTGTACTCGAGGGGCCGCTGTTTACCAGGGGTGTCCTTTCCCTGCTGCTGCTGGCAGCGGGTACCCAGTTCATGCTTTTTGGTATGGTTTTTGATCTGATGGCATCTCCCGAGAGGGAGAACGCTGAAAGATTAGGGTTAAACAAAAGCAGTAAAGAAAGCCTGACACCGGGAGAGAGGTGAAGATGGATGGCATATGCTGCTGTTCTGATTACCGGTGCCGGGGCACCAGGTATTGCCGGAACTATCTATGCCTTGAAAGAAAATCCGGAGAAGAGAGTTTTTCGCATTATCTCCACCGATATTAACGAGGATGCAGTGGGGAAATATTTAACTGATACCTTTTATCAAGTTCCGTCTCCGGAAGAGGATGACTATCTGCTGAGCATGGAAGAAATTGTGAGGGATGAAAATATAGATATAATTATTCCTCAGACCACGAGAGAAATCTTGGTTTTGGCAGAACATGTGGATCATTTCAGAGGTTTAGGGGCGGAGGTTGTTGTTTCTCCTGCTATAAGTATTAAAACTGCAAACGATAAATACTTGCTGCTGGAAAAGGCGAAGCAAATAAACATTCCTTGCCCGGATTATTACCTCACCGATTCTGAAATAACTTTAAGGGAGGCCACCCGGATGCTCGGTTATCCGGGGAAGAAAGCAGTTGCTAAACCAAGGATCTCCCATGGGATGCGGGGCTTAAGGATTCTATCTCAGGAAAGTGGGAATGTTGATCAATTATTGAACAGCAAACCCGAAGGGTTGGAAACGGATCTGGATTCCCTGTTACAGATCTTGAGCAGGGGTAAATGGCCGGAGCTGATTGTCTCGGAGTATCTTCCAGGTGAGGAATATACAATTGATGTTTTCAGGGCAAGAACCACTGTGGTTATACCAAGAAAAAGGCGCAGCATCAGAAGCGGCATCTCCTTTGATGCAGAAGTTGAGTTGAGGGAGGATTTGATTGAATACTCCACCAAGCTGGCGGCAGCTCTAAATTTAAAATACTGCTTTGGGTTTCAGTTTAAAATGTCCAGCGATGGTATACCGATGCTGTTGGAATGCAACCCTAGGGTTCAGGGAACCATGGTGACCAGTGTGATGGCAGGGTTCAACCTCATCTATTATGCAGTGATGGAAGCCCTGGGTGTGCAGGTAGCAGTGGATGGTACAAAAATTGAAAATGGCACGAGGTTTGTTCGTTACTGGGGAGGAGTGGGGGTTAGTGACGGCAGGGTTATTGGAAAAGTTTAGGGAAGTAATCTTGGGCAAAAAATACCTTTTTCACCTGCATACCAACTATACCGATGGAAAGTGTACAGTGGATGATTACTGTAAGTGGGCCATTAATCGTGCTTCTGAGGTGCTGATTTTTACCGAACACATAAGAAAGAGGCCCTCCTATGATTTCAATCGGTTTCTTGCAGATATCGACCAGGCCAGGATTTGCTATCCTGACCTGGAAATTTGGGCAGGTGTGGAAGCAAAAGTTCTTCCTGGAGGGGGGCTGGATCTTTCCCCCGAGGTGGCAGCCCGGGTTCCGGTGATCTGTTTTGCGTGTCATTCTTTCCCGAGAGACAGCAAATTATATCAAAAATCGCTGGAAAATCTTTTCTCTTCACCTGATTGGAAGGACAAGATCAGGGTTTGGGTGCACCCTGGGCGCTTCTTAAAAAAAGCAGGGCTTCTCTCTGTGTGTGTTTCTTTCCTGCAAAACTTGGCTGCCGCTGCACTCACAAGGGAGGTCCTGATTGAGGTCAATTTAAGAGAAAATTTGCTGCCCGAAGCTTTTACAAAATCCATCCCTGCCCAACTGTTGATTAGGGGTTGTGATGCCCATTCGCTTGAAGATCTTGATGAATACTATACTGCTCCGGTGCAGAGCCAGTTATAACAGCCACCTGACCACCTCAAAGGCCTCGGCATACTCCGCACTGCACTGCACCCCCCGGGTTTTCGCCAACCCGAAGATAAACTCTTCAGAAAAATAGGATTTATTCTGGTTCAATTGGGATTGATAATTAGCCAGCATCTGATACTTTTTGAGAACATTTCCTCTTTTCAAAGGAACAAACAACTGGGTGTGAAACTTGGTGTGGTTCCAGGGCAGTTCATAGCAGATGATGCTGGCAGTTGTTTTAAATGCCCTGACCATTTCATTGGCTACTATCTGGTGGTCTTGATGAAAGTCATTGAGGGAGGGGCCAACAACCAGTTGGGGTTTAAAGGTATCCCTAATCTGGACCAGGTTTTCCAGGACATCCTGCCGGTAATGGTGCAGCTTGCGCACCTGGTAGTTGAATATTTGATAACTGGTTTCGGTCAATCCAAGGCCATAAATCACACTTAAAAATTCTTTTTTTAAAGTGTCTTTGGGTAAACCTTCAGGAATGGATTCTTCTGCTGTAGAGAAGACTATCCACAGCAGAGGATTTTGTCTTTCGATGAGCCAGGTGATTAGTCCTCCACAGCCCAATTCAGCATCATCGGTATGTGGTGAAAGGATTAGTGTCTTCAATATGATTACCCCCGCGTTTTAAACATATCCAAGTACTCCGGTTTTTCGGAGATTATTCTTATGCTTTCAGGGAAGCTTTCCACCAGCCAGACTAGAAACATGGTCATCTCCAGCTTCTCATTTATTAATCTATTTCTTTTTTGCTGGCACTCGATTTTTATGTTTTGACTGCTGAGAATCTCGAGGGCTTTCGGCAGGGCCCTAACTTCGTCATCAAAGAAGTCCAGCAGCCCGTATTGCTGCAGCTCTGAAAAGATGCCGCAGTGTTTGGCAGTAGTAGAAACATGGATGGCATAGGTTCCCAGTACTGCTGCTTCTGCTGCGGTTGTGCCCCCTTCCCCCAGATACAGGCTGGCATAGTAGAGCAGGTGATGCAGCTTTTCCGGAGCAACTCTGATCCTATAATTCTCCCATTCCGAATCATCCTTGCTTTCTGCAATGACGAAAACCCGTCCGTATCTTTCAAGGGTTTTCACCAGCGTGGTTTTGTCCCTGATGCCGTGCTGGCCAATGTCATGACTGGCGGACCAGGAGACAAATCTGACGATAGAATATGTCTCTTGATCACTAAGGCCTATTTCTTTCAAGATCTCCGGGTTTGGTGTAAAGCAGTTTGGGTGTAGGTAGGCCAGTTCATGAAAACCTTCATAGGAAAACTGTTTTTTCCCCAAGCTGCGCTTAAAAGAGGAAGGCGTAAAAATGTAATCAACAAAAGGGGCGTACAAAAGGTACTGCTCCCGGGAGTGTTCGGTATCCTCAAAGATGATGCAGGGCTTCCTGAACAATCAGGAAACGTGGGCAGCACGGATGGAGCCTGCCCCAAGGAAAATGTCCGGGTAAAACCCTCTGACTGCTTGATACATCCTCCAATCAAGCAGCGGCAGGTTGATTGCTTTACTGGGCAGTGTGGTCCCGTAGCTGCCGAGATTGACAAAGGGGAAACCGTATCTTTCCAGCAGCCTGATCGAAATATCCTTATCGCTTGCAGTGATCAAGATCTCGTGGCCATTTTTGCTCATTGGCCTGATGAAGTTTTTAAAAAAGTGCACATGTGCTGGGTGATTGATATCCACTACTATCTTCATTTTTTACCCTCAAAAACTCTCTATTTTACCCGATATGCCCAAAGACGAAGTTACTCAACCCTTTATAAATGGAAAGCGGCAGCATTTGTAGCAACTTTGTCTCCATTTGATAGACGAAGCCATTCCGGTTCATAATTTGGGAGCGTGATTTTCGGGGGTAGTAACTATAGGGCAGCTTTCTCTCCTCGGTCCCCCAGCGGCTTTTAAAATGTATCAGGCCCGAGTTATCGGTAGATACCCTCCCAAAATCGAAATACCGGTAACCCCTGACACAGGCATTCTCAATGCTTTTCCACAGTAAGGCATTGTAGGGACGGAACTGCAGGTAGGCAGGGTCCGCGGCACCATATCCGTAAATGAGATGGTTATCAAAGGAGAGCATCACTCCCCCTGCAATGATTTTATTGTCAAAGCGGGCGATATAGAGCGAAGCATGGTCATTCAGGTAGAGAAAAAGGTTTTTAAAGAAATTCCAGGGGTGGCAGGGAGACCCCAATTTTCTTTTCGTGATGCAGTTTAACTGGTAGAAGGTTTGTAGTGCTTTTGGATCCTTTGTTTCTTCCACACTGACCCCGTACTTCTGGGATTGCTTGATGTTTCTCCGCACATTGCTTTTAAATGTTTTCCATACCTCTTCAGGGTTACTTGACAATTCAAGGATGTAGGTGGAATAGCAGTCGGTGACATGAAAGGAACTGTTATCTAGCCAATCTCTCACCTCTAGGTAGGTAGCCTTCAGGTCCTCTACCAGTTCCAGGGCTTTGGAGAGCAAAGCATCCTGGGAAGCGGGATCACCAATGATGTTGCACTGGTAGGCAAAAGGGAGAGAACACAACCTGTTTCCGGTTAGTCTGCTTTTTATTTGATAAAGAGGTAAAAGGCCGGTTATTTTCCCGGAAATATCTCTGGCAAAAAGATAGTATGGTTTGTAGTGGAATGTCTCACAGATGAAATTCTTCCACTCTGGGGTATGAAAAAGGCTCGCCTTTTGCTCATGGGCTAGGAAATCTCTCCATACAGCCTCATGGATGTTCTGAACAACCTCTATCATTCCTATCTCCCTTCAGCAGTTGATTATTGCCCTTATTCTCATAGCTGGAACTACATCTCACGCAATATGATATTCATGGATTTTGTTAGTGTTACTAGATTCAGGAGCACAGGATTTATTAACCTGCTCCCGACCGTTTTTCTCTAGTAAATGATCATAGAGCCTACTAGTTGGCTGAGCATGGAACCACCAACTTTGTTTGTGAATATAATAGCCCCGAATGGGAAGTTTCTCTGCTTGGTTGTTTCCCGCATAAAAGCAAAGAGGGGGCTTTATTACAGTGCAGGATCCAAGTTTATCTGTAACAGTTGATCTGGAGGACTGGTACCATATTCCATCGGTTTGTGGATCCCCTTTTTCTGTATATGGGGGTGTGGACGACTTTTTCAGCAAGTGGTGCCACCGGTATGATTATTTGAGTGAACCCGCTGTAAGGGTCCTCGATCTTTTGGATGAGTTCGGTGTTACTGCTACTTTTTTTATTGTTGCGGATCTATTAAATCACTACCCCGGCTTGGTGGAGGCAGTGGCAAAGAGAGGACATGAAATCGCCTGTCATGGTTTGGACCATTCTTGCAAGATCCACCCCGGAACCAGGGAACCCTTGTTCAGCCGCAGGGAATTTGAGGAGCGGACAAATTTGGCGAAGGTAATGCTGGAAGCGGTTTGTGGGGAGGAAGTTGTCGGGTTCCGTGCCCCCAATGTCTTGGTTGCTGGATGGATACTGGATTCACTGGAAAAGATGGGGTTTAAATATGACTCATCAGTTTGTGTGAATTCGTTGTATAACAAAACCGACTCAGACCTGAAAGGTATTTTCTCTTATCCTTACCATCCCATGAAGGGCGCTTTAGAACCTGGTGAAGGAAGACCTATCGTGGAATTTCCCTGGGCTTACCTGGATGTTTTCGGTATGAAGATTCCCTCATCCGGTGGCCCGATGTTGAGGTTTCTTGGGTCTTCCATTATTGCAAAGGGCCTGGAACAGAGTATGGCCAGGGGGCATACGGTGTTCTATTTTCACCCGCTGGATATTTCCCAGGAAAGGTTCCCTAAAGTCGGGAGGGGAAGGCCGCTGTATTGGGCTGTAAAGGGAAAGGTGGTAGAGAAAAGGATCAGGTCTATTTTAAAAAAATTCCAGTATGTAAGAAAAGTGACTTTAAAAGAAGCTTATATGGAAAGTAAAGGATAGTGAGAGCAGCAAGGGTTACAGATGTTTGTTCTTTGGCCGAAAGGGTTTAGATTATGGAAATGGGGTGAAGGGTGAGTTGTCGGGGCTTTTTAGTTATCTCGATTTTACTTTGGATCAGTATGCAAGATTATGCAGAACTGTTAAGGAATCCAAGTACCAGGTCCTCACTGTAAGAGAATTTATAGAAAGGGATTCCCAGGAGGGGCATTTGATCATCATGCGCCACGATGTTGATGAAGATGCTAGAAATGCTCTTGACATGGCGAGAGTAGAACATAGTTTGGGCATCAAGGCCACTTACTATTTCAGGGTCAGGAAGAGGGTAAATGTTCCTGCCATAATTGATGAAATTGCTTCATACCAGCACGAGATCGGCTATCATTACGAGACACTGGACAAAACCCGGGGACACCTGAAAGAAGCTTTGAGCCTTTTTGCTGAGGAATTGGCGATGCTGCGGGAAAGATATGACATCAAAACTGCCTGTATGCATGGCAACCCCCTCACCAAATACGACAATAAAAAAATTTGGGAGATTTGTGAACTGGCTCACTTTAATCTGATCGGTGAGCCATACCTATCCTTGGATTATAATCAATTCTTATATTTCTCCGACAGTGGGAGAACATGGCTGAGGGATAAAAACAAGGTCAAGGATAGGGTCAGTTCCACTAATTCACCTTCAGTTCAGGTGAAGCATACAGGTGACCTGATCGAGTTGATCGATGATGGAAGGCATGAGAAGATCTGTATTCTTACACATCCTGAAAGATGGAGTAAGAATCTTGTAAATTACCTGACCTATTACCTGATTGACCTGACTTACAATACCGGAAAAAAATTATTATCGATCTCAAAATATGCGGGCATGGGCGGGTAAGTCTGAATTTGGGCAGGTGTATAGGGGG
>CALGIY010000241.1 GCA_937914965.1 uncultured Thermoanaerobacteraceae bacterium
ATAAGGACAGCAGTATCTCTATAATTAACTAAATTAAATTGCAAATCTTCTCCAATTGGATATTCATTATTAACCAAACAGAGTGTGTTGTTGTAGACGATATGCCTTTTACCGTTTTTTATATCATCAATAGAGATTGACTGTAATGAATCTTTATTGAAGTTGACTTTTTCCAATTTAGCAGATACACAAATTTGGTTCCAAGTGTTTTCCATAATGAAACGAATATCCGGACGATTGAAAACCACAATCATTATTATAACTGCAGTTATTAGCAGCAGGAGCACAAGTATCTGTTTTTTTGCCCATGTTTTTTTGTTTCTCACTCTATTAAACATGATACCTCTCTTTTCCTACACCCAAATAGTGTTCTTCTCACTAGCATCTGAACTGAGTATTGAAATAAAGCAATAAAGCAAACCAGGTACCGTCCTCTTACAGTATAAGAGCAATACTTTAAGGAAATCTGATGTTAATTCTGAAGAATTTCTGAATTTATAGGGGGCAGGCTTGCGTTGGTATTGCATACTTGGTGCCTTCAAAATAAAAATAGGATCCTGTCCAAACCAGGATCCTATATACGGCGACAGCACCAGGGTACTCTACGAAACAGATAACAGCAGCAACCTTTTGACACGCAATATCTATGGCATTGATTTCCTCAACTTAGCGGTACAATATTTCATCAATTTTGTCTAAAAGCTCAGGCAGACTTTTTGTAATCGTTCCCCAAAGTACTACAAAATCAATGTTTTCATAATCATGGACAATTTTATTTCTCATACCTCTAATACTTTTCCAAGGAATATAGGAATATTCATCCTGAGTACCTAAACTTATATCCTTGGCCAGTTCACCGATTTGAGAAACAGTAAAAGCACAAGCAGAAATTGTTTTCTTGTCTGCCATAAACTGTTCAAAAGAAAGCCCATGTATGTACTGAACTACATCATCGATGTAGCCGCTTATTTTTTGCAGGATAATCTTATCCTTACTTTTCATATAAGACTATACCCTCCCGTTCAACTGCGGAGCGAATGGCCACATTTCTGCTCAATTCGGATATTTCAAACAGGTCAACTCGCTTGTTAAGTTGTGTTCTAATATCCTCCAGCACACCATAAAAAGCCATATTTAAAAGCTCGCCCTTGCTATCAATGACAATATCAATATCGCTTTCGTCCGTTGCGTTACCTTTTGCGTAAGACCCAAACAGTATGGCGCAATATACAGGGGCTGCTTCAAAAATTGGACGGAGCTTTGATCTTATTTCATTGATTTGATATATTGTTTGTTCCATATTTTCACCGCTTTGCATTTTCTATATTCATTTGGTCTTCCTTTTTGGATAAATATCAAGAAAGACCTATATGTTCATACCGCTTATCACCTAAGATACCCTCTAGAGTGCCTTAAGGGGTGTAACAACGTGAAACTCCATGTGCCCAATGAGAAATATGATTACAGGCACAAATAAGTAAACTATCGTTGGTCTGGGTTATAGCGCTTCAACAGCAGTGAATTGGTCACAACAGATACCGAACTTAATGCCATAGCAGCACCACCCATGACCGGTGTAAATACACCAAAAACAGCCAGGGGAATGGTGATCATGTTATAGAAAAATGCCCAGAACAGGTTCTGCCGAATCTTGCGCAGGGTTTGGCGGGAGAGGCGAATAGCAGAAGCGATCTTTTTTAGATCACCACGCATCAGAGTGATAGAAGCGCTTTCCATGGCTACATCTGTCCCTGTACCAATGGCCATTCCCACATCAGCTGTAGCCAGGGCAGGTGCATCATTGATGCCGTCACCGACCATTACTACAGTGTATCCGGAATCTTTGAGCTTTTGCACCTCTTTGGCTTTATGTTCAGGTAAAACTTCTGCAATAACCTTGTTGATGCCTACCTGCTTGGCGATAGCCATTGCAGTTTTCTGTTGGTCTCCGGTCAGCATGTAAACATCCAAACCCATCTGACGCAGTTCCGATATTGCTTGGCTGGCATTTCCCTTAACGGTATCAGCTACAGCTGCCAAACCTGACAATCTTTTACCCTGTATGGCGATCATCACTGTTTTCCCCTCCTCTTCCCAGCGGTTTTTCTGCGGGAGCAGTGGGGATATATCAATACCGAGCGAATTCGCCAGGGCCTCATTGCCAATCTGCCAGGTTTCATTCATCAAGTTGAATCTGATTCCCTGCCCAGGTAGAGCCTCGAATTTATTGACATCTTTGAGCGGTATTCCTAGTTCTTCTGCCCGTTTAACCACAGCTTGTCCCAGGGGGTGTTCAGATTTTTTCTCCCCAGAGGCCATAATACCCAGCAGTTTTTTCTCATCGATCGGAGCCAGTGCAAAAACATCTGTTACCGCCGGGATCCCTTTAGTAATGGTACCGGTTTTATCCAGGACAACAGCGCTGATCTTTCCAGCTTGCTCCAGATGTTCCCCACCCTTGATCAAAATGCCCCTCTCAGCCCCCACCCCTGTTCCCACCATGATAGCTGTTGGTGTGGCCAATCCCAGGGCACAGGGGCAGGCAACAACCAAAACCGTGACCATGTGCATCAAGGAACTTTCAAAATTAGCACCGCTGATATACCAGCCACCGAAAGTGAGCAGGGCAATGGCTATAATCGCGGGCACAAAGATATTGGATACCCGGTCGGCCAGGCGCTGGATAGGGGCTTTAGAGCCCTGAGCGGCTTCCACCATGCGAATGATCTGTGCCAGGGTGGTGTCTTCGCCCGTATGCGTCACCTCGATTTCCAGGCTGCCATGGGTGTTGAGTGTGGCGCCGG
>CALGIY010000242.1 GCA_937914965.1 uncultured Thermoanaerobacteraceae bacterium
TTTGTTATTGTGGTCGTGTCTCCGGCAACAAGGAGTTTCCTAAAACTCCTTGTCATGCAGGTTAAGCTTATCCTTCGGATATAAGTAGGGAGGGAGTTTTCAAAATGTTTCTCGATCTTAGATATCATATCACTTCTCTCGCTGCGATTTTTCTTGCTCTGGGCATCGGGATCATAATCGGGAGCTCGATGATCGGCAGCGATGCCATGACAAAACAACAGAAGAAGATGATCGAGGGGATTGAAAAAGAGTTTGCCCTCTTGCGAGAGGAAAACAAACAGAATGAAGAGCAACTTATCAAATCTCAGGAGGTTATGGCGAATCAGCAGCAGTTCAACCAATCTGTGCTGCCGCTGTTGGTGCGGGATAAACTAAAAGGGCGAAAAGTTGCGCTTTTAGATCTGAATTACCACAAGGAACACGACGGGTTGGCCAATGTACTCAGATCTGCAGGAGCTGATGTGCAGTCTGTTACAGTTGTCAATTTAAGTTTACTCAAAGACCCTATTTTGAGCAAGCAAACTGCTGGAATACTGGGAAATACTAAGAATGACAATCCTGACAAGTATCTACCAGATTTAGCAAGGCTGCTTGCTGGTGCCATTGCCACCGGAGAGAATGGGGATCTAGTCAGATTTCTGGATGACAATGAGGTTATCAAGATTTCAGGTAACTACGGGCCCCCATTACAGGATCTGATCTTGGTCGGGGGAAGTGATAGTAAAGACCTGGATTACGCCAAGAAGTTTGATCTTGTGATGGTCAAAAACTTACAAAAAGCGGGTATGGGTGTTTACGGGGTTGAAGACAGCCAAACACCGATTTCTTATATGCGTTATTACCAGAACGCCCGCTTAACCACAGTGGACGATATCGACACTACTTACGGCCAGTTGGCCCTAGTACAGGCGATGTTTGGTTATCCAGGGAATTATGGGATTAAACCATCGGCAGAAGCTTTTCTTCCCCCACTAGAATAAGGATGTGACCTTTGTTTGCTTTCTGTATTAATTCCAGCTTACAACGAGGAAGACATTATTGCTCAGACAGTTAAGGCATCTCTTCAGGTTCAGGGTGTCCGGCAGGTGGTAGTGGTGGACGATGGTTCCCAGGATGCAACAGCCATGAAAGCCAGAGATGAGGGAGCCGAGGTAATCAGGCTTACTAAAAACCGCGGTAAAGGTGAGGCCTTGAATCAGGGGATACCCTACCTCACCCAACCCTTCGTAGCACTGCTGGATGGAGATCTGGGGACCTATGCCAGCCAGTTGGATCTTCTCGCTAGCCCTGTTCTGCAAGGAGCGGCAGATCTTTCCATTGCCACTTTTCCTCATGTGAAGAAATCCGGGGGATTTGGACTGGTCAAGGGACTGGCCCGGATGGGGATTTATCTTTTGGCAGGACTGCGCATGGATGCACCTTTGTCGGGCCAGCGTGTAATGAGACGAGAGGTGCTGGATGTGGTGGCACCTTTTGCTTCCGGTTATGGTGTAGAACTAGCCATGACCATTACTGCTGCCCGCCGTGGTTTCCGTATCCAGGAGGTTCCCACAACAATGTCTCACCGGGTTACCGGTAGGGACTTGTCAGGCTTTCAGCACCGTGGAAAACAGTTCTGGCATGTTTTCATGACACTGTGCAGGACCACCTGGAAAGAGGTGAATAAATGAAGATCCTGATCGGGGCCGGTTTGGGTTTTGTACTAACCCTAATCCTGCTTCCTTTTTTATTGAATATGCTGCAGGGAACTGGTTTTACCCGTTCCAATTACCGGGGGGAGAATATCCCGGTGGGGATGGGACTAATTTTTGTGTTTATCTATGTGATGGCCTTTTTGCTGGTACGCTGGTATTCACCAGAGATGGTGCTCTCCTTTCTAGTTGGTTTGGTATTTTTTGCTCTTCTGGGGTTGATCGATGACCTGCTGGGGTCCCATGAAAGTCGCGGGTTAAAGGGACATTTTGGCGCTCTTTTCCACGGCAGGCTCACCACAGGAGCTTTGAAAGCCCTAGGGGGAGGTTTAGGAGCACTGCTCATTTCCTCAATAACTCTGCCGGGACGCCCCTGGTGGGAGGTCTTCACAGCTGCCCTGTTGATAGCACTGGCCGCAAACACCATCAACTTGGTTGATTTGCGCCCTGGCCGGGCGATTAAGATTTTTTACCTATGGTTTCTTATTTTACTTGCTGTCTTCCAGGGAAGGGGAGCTATGCTTTTGTTGGCGCCGTTGGCTGGTGGGCTGCTTTCCTGCGCTCCCGTCGACCTGAAAGCCAGGGCGATGCTTGGGGACACAGGGTCTAATTTAATGGGGGCAGCACTGGGTATGGTCAGCGCCTGGACGATGAGTTTCCCGGCCCAACTTACTCTGGTGGCGCTCTTACTTTTGCTGCACGTGTTTACAGAGAAATTTTCACTTACACAGATCATTGAAAAAAACAGTTTTTTGCGTTTTCTGGATAACCTGGGAAGAACAAAATAAGGGGGGTCTTTGCCATGACAGGATCTACTAC
>CALGIY010000243.1 GCA_937914965.1 uncultured Thermoanaerobacteraceae bacterium
GTGTGTTCTAGATGTTGGACCTGACATCTGCAGCGCCTATTTTCGATGAAAAAACTGTAATCGGCGCCCTGCAGATGTCAGGTCCATCATCTAGAACACGCCTGCATACATTGGGAATGGTTGTGGCCGCTGTTGAAGCCATTGAGTACGAAATGAGAGTCAGAAAACAAAACCGCGACCTTGTCTTGCTCAACAACCAGCTCAGGAATATCTTTCTCACAGTATCTGACGGAGTAATTGTCGTCAATAGAACGGGTAAAATAAAGCGGATCAACCCGGTAGTAGAAAAGTTTATTAAAACCACTGACCAGGAGATATGCGGGGTTAAACTCGATACCTTTATCGATCAGGCGCCAGTAATCGACCAGATGCTTAACCAAGGTGAACCCTACTTCGATACAGAGGTCACAGTTACTGCAGGTACTCGCACAGGGCGCTTTCTTTCCACAGGGAAACCCATCAAAGATGAACTAGGGGAGATCACCGGGGGTGTCATCTTCCTTAATCCCATCAATAGAATCAAGAAACTCGTTAACCGCTTCAGCGGCGCTCATGCTACCTTCCACTTCGAAGATATTCTAGGCAACAGCACTAATATTCGGGAAGCAGTACACATCGCTTCCCGGGCATCAGAAAACGACAGCAGTGTGCTGCTCTCTGGAGAGAGTGGCACCGGGAAAGAGGTCTTCGCCCAGGCCATCCACAACAAAAGCCCTCGCAAGGATGGACCCTTTGTTGCTGTCAACTGCGGGGCAATCCCCAGGGATCTGATCGGCAGCGAACTCTTTGGGTATGAGGACGGAGCATTTACTGGTGCCCAGCGAGGGGGACGGACAGGGAAGTTTGAACTGGCATCAGGTGGCACCCTGTTCCTTGACGAAATCGGGGACATGCCCTTGGAGCAGCAGGTAGCCCTACTGCGGGTGCTTCAGGACAAAAAGATCACACGCATCGGGGGAAGCAAAGTGATTGTGGTGGATGTGCGTATCATCTGTGCCTCCAACCATGACCTGCAGCTCGAAGTAGCCAGGGGTAATTTCCGCCAAGACCTCTACTACAGGCTAAATGTTATCTCCATCAAACTCCCACCGCTCCGGGAGCACCGGGAGGACATTCCCCTGATCTTTGATCACTTCCTGAGGGAAACCAGCTGTAAGTTGGGGGTTAAGATCAACTTCGTCGAACCGGCAATCATCACTTACCTACAGCAGTATCAGTGGCCAGGCAATATGCGGGAATTTCAAAATGTGATCGAGAGAATGGTCAACCTGGCAACCAAAGGGGCGATCGGGTTGGAGCAAATCCCTAAAGAAATCATTTCTCCCCCTACCAACTTCTATCCAGAAAAAAAACTGCTGTCTGCAGCCAGCAGTGATAAGAAGAAAATCAGAGAAATACTAGCAGAAAAAGAACGCCAGGAAATCATCTCCATGCTCCTGAAGAACAAAGGCAATATCAGCCAAACAGCAAGAAATCTGGATATTTCCCGCCCTACACTTTATCGGAAGATGCGAAAGCTAAAGATCACTCTCTAATGATAGATTCCTACCCTTCCCTCTGCCTAGTGCTCAATGCCCTGGAGATCTCCCGCTGGGCATCCCGCCGGGCGATATCCTGACGTTTATCGTAAATCCTCTTCCCCCGGGCAAGAGCAAGTTCCACCTTCACCTTGCCTTTCTTGAAATAAAGCCGCAGAGGGATCAAGGTATAGCCCTTCTGGGTGGTCTGTCCCAAGAGTCTTTTGATCTCCCGCTTGTGCAAGAGCAGCTTGCGCGGTCGCCGGGGGTCATGGTTGAAGCGGTTCCCCTTATCATAGGGACTGATGTGCATGCTTTGCAGAATGACCTCCCCACCCAGGACCTCGGCATAGCTGTCCTGCAAGCTGACCTTACCGGCACGAATAGACTTCACCTCAGTACCCTTCAGGGCAATCCCGGCCTCAAATTTTTCATCTATAAAATAGTCGTAGCGTGCCTTCCTATTTTTAGCAGCTACCTTAATGGACTCTTGCATACTAATCAACTCCGCTAAAAGTTCTCCTCTCAAAAGCAACCTTAATTATATCATTTCTGAGACACAGTGAGACACAGGGACGGTTCTCGCGTCTCAGCACGAGGGGGTGTCAAGGGGACGGTCCTTTTGACACCTGCTCCCATTGACTCCTCCGGTATGTGGCAAACAAAACGTCCCACTGCCACTTTTTCCAACCACTATTACTACACCAGTTCAAAGTCGATCTGCCGGTCTTCGATGTTTGCCCGCGCCAGCTGCACCTTTACCTTGTCACCGATCCGGAAGGTCTTCTTGGTGTTCTCACCGATCAGAGTATAATTCCTTTCATTAAAAAGGTAGTAGTCATCGGTCATGGTGGAAACATGCACCAACCCCTCGATGCCATTAGCTAGAGCAGCAAACATACCAAAGTTAGTAATGCTGACTACAATTGCATCAAAGACCTCCCCCAGGAACCTCTTGATGTACTCTACCTGTTTCAGATCAACGGTTTCCCGCTCTGCTTCCTCAGCAAGCATTTCCCGCTTTGTACTCTGTTCGGCATAAAAGGGCATCGACTGTTCAAGTTTCTCCTTGCGTTTGGAAGGAATCCTACCGTGAGCCAGGACCTCCCAGAGCACCCGATGTACGATCAGATCCGGGTAACGCCGGATCGGTGAGGTAAAGTGGGTGTAGTATTGGACTGCCAGGCCAAAATGGCCTAGCGGTTGGGGATTATATCGTGCGTGCTGAAGGGAGCGCAGCATCACAGTATGAACCACCAACTGCTCCGGGCGATCTTCAACCTGGTGCAGGATTTCCTGGAAGAACCGCGGGTGTACTCCGTTACCAGCTGGTATATGGAAGCCAAAGCCGTGCAGGAATTCGTTTAAAGCTTCCATTTTCTCTGATTTCGGCTCCTCGTGTACCCGGTAGAGGAGTGGAGCCTCCAGCTGCGAGAGATGCCGCGCCACTGTTTCATTAGCAATCAGCATGAACTCCTCGATGATCTGTTCAGCAATAGACTGCTCCAGCAGTAGGACATCCACCGGGCGCCCCTCTTGATCGAGTGTGACCTTGCTTTCAGGAAAATCAAAATCCAGTGCCCCCCTCACCTTCCGCCTTCTGCGCAGCACCAAGGAGAGGTCCCGCATCTTTTGAAAGGTAGAGGTAAAATCAGCATAGCGCTGGCAGAGTTCCGGGTCATTGTCTTCTAGGATACGACGCACACTTGTATAAGCCATCCTTTCATCTACCCGGATTACAGATGGCCCGATCTCATGTCGTATTACATTCCCCTCAGCATTAATCTCCATAAAAACGGAGATAGCCAGGCGGTCTTCACCAGCATTAAGACTGCAAATACCATTAGAGAGCCTGGGTGGCAGCATGGGAATAACCCGGTCAACCAAGTATACACTGGTGCCGCGTTCCAGGGCCTCTTTGTCCAATTCACTGTTTTCCTTGACATAATAAGAGACATCCGCGATATGCACTCCCAAGCGATAGTTATCACTGGGAAGCATCTCCAGGGATACAGCATCATCGAGGTCCTTGGCATCCTCACTATCAATGGTCACCATGGGGAGATCCCGCAGGTCCCAGCGTCCTTCCTCATCCTCCGGAGGTACAGTCAGAGGAATATCTGCGGCTTGTTTGAGCACCCGGCGGGGGAAATCCTCAGGAAGCCCGTATTTTTTTACAATAGAAAGGATATCCACCCCTGGTTCCCCTACTGCGCCGAAACGCTCGATCACTTTTCCTTCCGGATTCCGCCGTTCCCGAGGCCAAGATGTGATTTCCACAACTACTTTATCCCCAGTATGGGCACCCTTGGCCCGGACCCGGGGTACAAAGATATCCCACCCCAACCTCTTTTCATCAGGAATAACAAAGCCAAAGTGCCGGTTGGCCTCATCAAGAACCCCGACAACTGTGGTGTTGGCTCGCTCCAAAACCCGGATGACTTCCCCCTCCACATGCTTCCCCTGAAGGTTGGACCCCAGCAGCCTTACAATCACCCGGTCTTTATGCATCGCCCCCCCTAAGTTTTCTCGGGAAATAAAGATATCTTCGCTTTCCCCTTCCGGAATTAAAAAGGCATAACCTTTCGGGTGCCCCTGGATAGTACCAACAAAGAGATTCATTTTCTCCGGTATCCCATACCTTTTCTTGCGCGTCCTGATTACCTGCCCCTGGGACTCCATCTCCCGCAGCAGAGATTCTAAAATATCTGGGTCACACTTCTGCTGTGCTGCCAGTTCCCCCAAGTTTAAGGGTTTACTGGCGGAGTCCAAACTGGACAATATTTCGTTTTCTAGGACAGCATTTCGGGAAACAGTTGTCCCTTTTCGCTTTTTCTGTTTTTTATCCATTCTATTACCTCGCTCTTTTTATACTTCATTTTATTATGTCCCAGTACCAAAAACAACCATACCTTTTTCATCATTCTTTTTTTCAACCACAAACCATCCATTTTAACGAACAACCGCACCCGCAATAAATCAGGTGAACCATATCATCTAATATAAAAACCCCCGGTCGATTAAGGGACCAGGGGTTTTTTCTTATTCAATGTCTTATTCAATGATGGTAATCAGCAAGGTGACAATCAGAAACGCCGCGGCAAGCCCTGTAGAGATTTTAGTGAGAAACTCATCAAGCCCTTTCTTTTTTCCCAGTAGTGACTGGGCACCACCGGCAATTGAGCCAGAAAGACCAGAAGCCCTTCCTGACTGCATCAAAATCGTAGTTACCAGGCCGATGCAGATCAGCACCTCTAAAACGATTAGAATAGTTTTCAGCAAACCGCAGCCTCTCCTTTTCTTGAATCTTCATTCTTATTGTAGCACTGCCAGCAGCAGATTGTAAAGGGACAGCATGGTGGTGTCAAAAGGACCATCCCTTTGACACCCTTGTCTTTATAAATTTCCCGCATGGACGCGGGGACGGTTCTGCTGTCCAGAATGGCAGTTCGTCGCTGTAAAAGAGACATTATTGCATCCGGTTCTACCAGTTCTTCCCAGGTGACAGTCACCCACCATAATTTTACAGGTGACTGTCACTATCCAATTCCTTTGACACCCTGTCTTTAGAAGTTTCCTGCGTAGATGGCTGCTTCACCCAGGTCTTCTTCGATCCTCATCAACTGGTTGTACTTGGCCACTCGATCAGTTCTGGAAGGAGCACCGGTTTTGATCTGCCCGGCGTTGAGGGCAACAGCAAGATCTGCGATAGTGGTGTCCTCCGTTTCCCCGGAACGATGGGAGATCACTGAGGTGTAGCCTGCCCTGCGGGCCATTTCCATTGTCTCCAGAGTCTCGGTTAGTGTCCCGATTTGGTTGACCTTGACGAGAACAGAGTTAGCCGCACCTTCTCGAATTCCCCGCTCTAACCGTTCTTTGTTGGTAACAAAGATGTCATCCCCAACCAGCTGGATCTTTTTGCCCAAACGCTCAGTCATCTGCGCCCAGCCTTTCCAGTCATCCTCAGCTAGCCCGTCCTCAATGGAAAACACCGGATAGCTGTTGGACAGTTTCTCATAAAAGTCGATGGTCTCCTCTGTGGTTAGGGAATTCCCGGTGCTGTGGAAATGATATTTACCACCCTCATAGAGCTCAGTGGCTGCAACATCCAAGGCCAGGAAGATGTCCCCTCCGGGCTTATATCCAGCTTTGCTGATGGCTTCTACAATCACATCTAGAGCCTCTTCGTTGGACTTCAGATCCGGAGCAAAACCCCCTTCATCACCAACAGAGGTGTTATACCCACGGCTTTTAAGCACTGCGCGCAGGTTGTGGAAAACTTCCGCTCCCATCCTAACAGCAGTCCGCATACTGTCAGCATTCTTCGGGATAACCATGAACTCCTGGATGTCTACATTGTTGTCGGCATGTTTTCCCCCATTTAAGATGTTCATCATAGGGACTGGTATATCTCTCGTATGGCAGCCGCCAAGATATTGATAAAGCGGCAGACGCAGTGCCAAAGACGCCGCCCTTGCTACCGCCAGGGACACACCCAGAATTGCATTCGCACCAATGTGTTCTTTATTTGCTGTGCCGTCAGCTTCGATCAGCAGCTGATCAATGTATGCCTGATTCAGTGAATTTTCACCAAGTATCGCATCCGCTAACTTCGTATTTACATTGTCTACAGCCCTTGATGTTCCAAGTCCTCGAAATCTTTTTTCTCCGTCTCGAAGCTCTACAGCTTCAAATCTTCCAGTCGATGCACCGGAGGGAACAATCGCCCTTCCTGTATATCCATCGATTCCTATGACCCCTTCTCCTACAGTAACTTCTACTTCTACGGTTGGATTCCCCCTGGAATCAAGCACTTCTCTTGCGTAAACCCTACGAATAGGTAAATAACGAAACATAATATTACCTCCTGGTTTTACTTATTATATCCCTATTATTTACCAGATTTGAAATGGTTATACTAACGGAAGCAAGGTTCCTTTTTTATCAATAAAGATTCACCTGTCATTTCTGCAGGTTTTTCCATCCCCATCAGATCAATCAGTGTCGGTATTATATCTGCCAGTTTCCCGCCTTCCTTTAGAGTATACGCAGGATCAGCACCTACAAGAATAAACGGAACAGGATTTGTAGTATGTGCCGTATAAGGCTCACCTGTCTCATCGTCGACAAGTTTTTCAGCGTTTCCATGATCTGCACAGATAAATAACTGTCCGTCTGCTTCTTTTACAGCATTAACGGTCTTTCCGACACATTCATCAACGGTCTCGATTGCTTTGATCGCAGCATTCTCGATTCCAGTATGTCCTACCATATCGGGATTTGCAAAGTTTAGACAAACGAAATCCACTTCTCCCTTTTTCAATTCAGGAACAATGGCATCACGAATGTCGTATGCAGACATTTCTGGTTGTAAATCGTAGGTAGCCACTTTTGGTGAAGGGCACAATAAGCGACTTTCTCCAATAAATGGCTTTTCACGACCTCCCGAAAAAAAGAAAGTTACGTGCGGATATTTCTCCGTTTCTGCGATTCTGATTTGTTTCTTACCCGCAGCTTCTAAAACTTCACCCAACGTATTATTCAGATTGTCCTTATCAATACGATTTGGTAATTCCGTCCCCTCAATTGGTAATCCATCGATCACCCATAGCGGATCTTGTGTACCATTGAGGGATACCGTACCACGGATACGGATTTGCGGAGCACTATT
>CALGIY010000244.1 GCA_937914965.1 uncultured Thermoanaerobacteraceae bacterium
CAGATCGCCCTCCTTTATCAGGAAGCTGGGGCCAGTGCCATTTCCGTACTCACCGATGTGCGGTTCTTTCTCGGGCATCCGGGGTACCTGCGTTCTGTGAAAGGGGTGACCTGCCTTCCCCTGCTGCGGAAGGATTTTATCATCGATGAGTACCAGATCTACCAATCCCGCCATCTGGGTGCTGATGCTGTTTTGCTGATCGCTTCTATCCTGGATCAAAACCAGTTGGTCGATTACCTGGGCTTGGTAAAAGAGCTGGGGATGGCAGCCCTGGTAGAAGTACACACTCCTGATGAGCTGTTCCGTGTCCTGGAAACGGAGGCGCTCTTGGTGGGAATCAACAACCGCAATCTCCATACCTTTCAGGTGGATCTAGGTGTTACTCATGAGCTGATTTCGGCAGTTTCGAAGGAGAGAGTAGTTGTCAGTGAAAGCGGTATCCGCACCCCAGAAGATGTGGCCAGGTTGGGCAAAGCAGGTGTTGATGCTGTGTTGGTAGGGGAAGCCTTAATCGGTGCCCGGGATATCAAAGCGGCAGTAGTAAAGCTGATGTCCCTTTGCCCTTGATGTGAGCAGTGGTTATGGAAACAAATGGACAGAAGGACGAGGAGAAGAGGTCGCTTCTGGCTGCAGTGAGGAGGATTAATAATGGAATTACCAGATCGAAATGGGCATTTTGGTATTTTTGGCGGGCGATTTGTTCCGGAGACACTGATGCCAGCCCTTGAGGAACTGATCCTTGCCTATGAGAAGGCGAAAAAAGACAAGGACTTTCAGGATGAACTGCAGTATTATCTCCGGGATTATGTGGGCAGACCAACCCCCCTCTACTACGCCGCAAAACTTACCCATCACCTGGGTGGGGCAAAGATCTATCTGAAGCGGGAGGACCTCAACCATACTGGGGCACACAAAATCAACAACACTTTAGGGCAGATTATCTTGGCTCGGCGCATGGGAAAAAGGCGGGTAATAGCGGAAACAGGGGCCGGACAGCACGGGGTGGCCACTGCTACTGCCACGGCTATGTTTGGCCTGGACTGCGCTATCTATATGGGGGCAGAAGATATTAAACGCCAGGAATTGAATGTCTACCGCATGCATCTGCTGGGAGCCGAAGTGGTGCCGGTGACGAGCGGGAGCAGTACCTTAAAGGATGCTATGAATGAGGCGATCCGCGACTGGGTGACCAATGTGAAGAATACCTATTACCTGTTGGGCTCGGTGGGTGGACCTCACCCTTATCCAATGATGGTCAGAGATTTCCAGGCGGTGATTGGGAGGGAAACAAGGGACCAGATCTTAATGGCCGAAGGCCGGCTTCCCGACTGCCTTGTGGCCTGTGTGGGTGGGGGGAGCAATGCCATCGGTCTTTTTTACCCGTTCGTTGAAGATCCTGTGGAGTTGATCGGGGTGGAGGCAGCGGGATATGGCCTTGAGACGGGGGAGCACGCCGCTACATTAAACACAGGGCACCCAGGTGTCCTGCACGGTGCCTTTAGCTACCTGCTCCAGGATGATCACGGGCAGGTACACACGGCACACTCTATTGCTGCCGGGCTTGACTACCCGGGGGTTGGCCCAGAGCACAGTTACTTGAAAGAAACCGGCCGGGCCCAGTATGCAGCGGTTACCGACAAGGAGGCACTAGATGCCTTTCAGCTTCTTTCCCGGACAGAGGGGATCATACCTGCCCTGGAGAGTTCCCACGCCATTGCGCATCTTGCGAAAATGGCACCAGCGATGAGTACGGAAAAAATTATTGTGGTTAACCTGTCAGGGCGTGGGGACAAGGATGTGCCGGCGGTTGCCCAGAATTTAACTTTACATCCTCAGTGAGTATTTGTGTGATGAAGGGAAAGGAGGAGAAAGATTTGATAGAACACCGCATTGATACCCGGCTACGCCAACTTTATGAAAGGGGCGAGAAGGGTTTGATTACATTCATTACTGCCGGGGATCCCGATCTTGATACGACATTCAAGCTGGTCCTGGCCTTGGAAAAGGCAGGTGCAGACCTGGTGGAGTTAGGGGTGCCCTTTTCCGACCCCATGGCTGATGGGCCGGTAATCCAGCGATCTTCCCAGCGTTCCCTGGCCGGGGGCACAAACCTGAAGGGAATCCTCAATCTGGTACGGCGCCTGCGTCAGCATACCGAAATCCCCCTGCTGTTGATGACCTACTACAACCCGGTGCTCCATTATGGTTTGGATCGTTTCGCCGTGGATGCTGCTGAGGCTAGTGTTGACGGGGTCATTGTTCCCGACCTCCCCTTAGAGGAAAGCGCCCCCCTGTGGCAAGTGTTGAACAGTAATGGCCAGTACCTTATCTATCTTGTGGCACCTACCACTACACCGGAGCGCCTGGAAAAGATCGCAGCATCTGCCGGGGGATTTATCTATTGCGTCTCCCTCACCGGGGTAACGGGGATGAGAGATGGTATTTCAGCAGATATTACAGAGTTCATGCAGAGGGTGAGAAGGCACTGCAGCCTGCCACTGGCTGTAGGCTTCGGCATTTCCAACTCCCGTCAGGCCGCTTTAATGGCAGAGGATGCAGACGCGGTGATCGTGGGTAGTGCCTTGGTCGGCCTTGTGGAACAGTTCCGCGACCAGTCGGAGGTGATGCTGGAAAG
>CALGIY010000245.1 GCA_937914965.1 uncultured Thermoanaerobacteraceae bacterium
CTGTGTTGCAATCAGTGGTGGTGTTTTAGCCCTAGGCATGGTTTTTGGCAGAAAAACAGCGGGCGATCCCAGTGTCAATAAAATTATGGCTCTAGCCAAGGAACTGCATGATAACTTTAAGAGCCGCCATAAGAGCACATGCTGCCGTGTACTGACCAAGGGGATGGAGAAGGGGTCTCAGGAGCACATGAACCAGTGTGTCGCTTTTACAGGTGAGGTTGCCGCGGAAACAGCAAAGATTATTTTGAGGGAGAGAAATAATCATTAATAACCTAAATATTTTGCTAGCAGGAATCACAAGATCATGCTAGAATATTATTAATAAAAGAATATGTTAAATATGAACCACGGAGGTTCTGAGTTCCACAGAAGTGGACAGGATACTCGTGGTTTTTGTTTTTTTATTTATATCTATTAAAGGAGGAACACGAAGACGATGCATATACCTGATGGATTATTAGATCCTAAAACATTTGGAACAGCTTGGGTCTTGGGCGGTGCTTTTGTGGCTTATGCTGTTTCCAAGACCAATAAAGAACTGCAGGAACGCCAGATACCTTTTATGGGAGTGATGGCCGCGTTTATCTTTGCAGCCCAAATGATTAACCTGCCGGTTGCAGGTGGAACCTCAGGTCACCTGCTGGGTGGGGTGATGGCGGCTGTACTTCTTGGGCCTTGGGCCGCATCGATCATCATGACCACTGTTCTTGCATTACAAGCATTTATTTTTTTAGATGGTGGGGTCACTGTATTGGGCGCCAATATTCTGAATATGGCGGTGATCGGTGTCTTTGCAGGCTATGGAGTCTATCTATTGTTCAAAAAGGCCTGGCCGAACCGCGCAGGGATTCTTGTAGGTACATTTGTAGGGTCCTGGGTATCAGTTGTTCTGGCAGCTGCAGCCTGCGGTATTGAAATTGTAGCTTCTGGGATGGGTCAATTTAATATTGTGCTTCCAGCAATGCTTACCTGGCATGTCCTCATTGGACTGGTGGAAGCAGTGATTGCAACGGCAGTGGTCAGTTACCTGACTCAGGTGCGACCCGATCTTGTCCAACAAACTGCAAAGGCTTGAGGTGAGAATGATGCGTAAAGAAATAGGGGCTCTCTTGATATTGGCGGTTGTGCTTGCTCTCTGCGTAAGTCCTTTTGCCTCATCATTCCCGGATGGGTTGGAGAGAGTGGGAGAAGATTATGGATTTATTGATAATGCCACGGAACTGATTAAATCACCGATTCCCGATTACCTGTTTCCTGGAATTGCTAATGAAAAAGCTGCTACTGCTGTCGCAGGAATAGTTGGAACTCTTCTGACCCTTGGTGTTGCTTATGGTATTGGTTATCTGCTTAAGGGGCGCACAGATAGCGGAAGTGATATAGGAAAGCAGCAGAAAGGCTGTTAATAGGTGATTAGATGCGAATTGCTGTTATAGACGGC
The DNA here is from genome assembly GCA_937914965.1 of uncultured Thermoanaerobacteraceae bacterium. Classification (GTDB taxonomy): domain Bacteria; phylum Bacillota; class DSM-12270; order Thermacetogeniales; family Thermacetogeniaceae; genus CALGIY01. The sequence continues at coordinate 1,439 of CALGIY010000245.1, forward strand.
CAGGGTGGAGGAATTGGTCGGCTGATCACAGACCAGATCCGGAAAAAACTCCCCCGGGGTACAGAGATTATCGCTTTGGGTACAAATGCTATTGCTACTTCATTGATGCTCAAAGCAGGTGCTAATGAGGGTGCCAGCGGGGAAAACGCTGTTGTCCAAAATGTAGATGAAGTGGATATCATTACAGGACCGCTGGGAATTATTCTTGCCCATTCTATGCGGGGCGAACTGACGGCAAAAATGGCCGAAGCCATTGCTAAAAGTAAAGCACAGAAGATACTTTTGCCTCTGACGCTGTCAAAAGTAGAAATAGTTGGAGTGCAGCCGGAACCTTTACCACACCAGGTGGATAAGTTGGTTGAAAGATTAATAGAATTGGAGGTGAAGACCGGTGTGTGAGGCACATGCTTACTTAAGCCGGGGAGATCAAGAGGAACTTATTTTTGAAAATGTAGACAGGGTTGATCTGCAAAATGAGTGTATTGTACTTGAAAATATTTTCGGCCAGCGCAAGATGCTTAAGGCCAAGATCAAAGAACTTGCTCTAGTTGATCACAAGATCATCCTGGAAGAAGTAGAGTAAAGAAGAGGTAGAGTAACTTTAATTTAATATGGCAATCGAGACCGTGGAGGTTTCAGATAACCGGTAAGAAGCAGGTTAGCCACGGTCTTTTGCATGCATTTAACCTCCCATATAACCTACCCGTCAATGAACGGGTAGGTAACATCCCCCCTTTCCACCTAACATAAGGGCATGAAGCCTTTATGTTAGGTATTTTTGTGTTTACAAGCCCCTGGAGTGATATAATAAGTTAGACTATCCTTTCTTGTCAGTTTGCAGAAGATTTTAAGGCGGTGTTTTTGATCGTGGAGAACTCTTTTGCTGTTGATGTATTGACATTTCCTTCTTCTCATTATGCTCTAAAGGCTGAGAAGATCTGTAAAGATGTTGGAGTAAAAGTTATGTTAATCCCTCTGCCCAGGGAAATCAGCTCTGACTGTGGGGTTGCCTTGATCGTGCATCCAGAGGCAAGGCCCAAGGCCGAAGGTTTACTAGAGGGTGGGGGAATTCCTCTGAATGGGGTACACCACATCCAGAGGGAAGGGAGAGAGGCGCGCTTGTGGCAGTCTATCCTCAATGTTGAAGATTAAAAATCATGGGTGTCAATACGAGATAAGAGACCTGGGCTGTCTGGAGTTGGCTGTGATAATATGGGCAGGGTTGCTCAGGTCCAAGGAGTTAGATAGATGAATCTGTTAATTCCAGAAGAAGTACGAGATGCTTGTGTTCTTTTGGCTAGACATAATAATCAATCCTTTATTGTAGGTGGCGGTATTAGAGATCTTGCTTTAGGGATGCAGCCCCAGGATTGGGATCTAGCCACAGATGCCCGCCCTCGGGAAGTGGAAGGGATCTTTAAAGGTGCGGGTTATCGGGTAGTACCAACCGGGGCCAAGTATGGCACAGTAACCGTCTATATCAACGGCCTTCCTCTAGAAATTACTACTTTTCGTGTGGAAGCAAACTACCGTGATTTTCGCCGCCCATCCCGGGTGAGTTTTGTGTCCAAGATCGAGGATGATCTGGGAAGGCGGGACTTCACGATTAATGCCCTGGCCTATGACCCACTGCGTTCATTATTCTGCGATCCTTATCATGGTATCGAGGATCTGGTAAAGGAGCAGATTAGGGCTGTGAGGGACGCGGGAGAGCGCTTTTCCGAGGATCCGCTGCGGATGCTGCGGGCGGTCAGAATTGCTGCTGAGCTTGGTTTCCTGATTGAAAATAAGACCAAACATGCTATCCTTAGAAATGCCGAACTGCTGCGCAATATTTCCGCGGAGCGCATTAGGGATGAACTCAACCGTCTCCTATTATCACACCATTTCTACCAGGGTCTTGACAATTTATTGGAATTAGACCTCTTATTTGCTATCATTCCGGAACTTAAAGAGGGATGGTTGTTTTCTCAGTACCACCCTTCTCATCAATATACTGTTCTGACACATACCCTGGAAGCCATGCGTTACACCCCGTCAAACCTGGAGGTACGCCTGGCCATCCTTCTGCACGATGTAGCTAAACCGCGCTGCTACAGTAGGGGGGATGATGGCCGGGGCCACTTTTATGGTCATAATGTTGTTGGGGCAGAGATGACTGAGGAAATCTTGCGGAGGCTGCACTACAGCAATCAGGTGATAAAAAATGTTGTGATGCTGGTTAGAGAACATATGCTGGAGCTAAAGATGGGGCCTGCTGGACAGCGTCGTTTAATCGCCAGAGTAGGTGACGAGATGCTGCCGAGACTGTTAAGCGTGCGCTTGGCTGATATTATGGCTCACAGCAGCAGCCAAGTAGTGCATTCCCTTAAGGAGTATGACCATTTTATAAAGAAACTGGAAGAAACACTGTCAGAAGGTGGAGCCTTTGCCATGAAGGATCTGGCCATTAATGGCAGTGACATTATTGAAGAGATTGGGATACAACGAGGCCCGATCATAGGAAAGCTTTTACGGATGCTTTGGGAGGATGTTTTGGATGACCCGGTGAAAAACAACCGGGACTACCTCCTGAAACGGGCAAAAAATATTTTAAAGCGAAATTTCCACCGCTAAAGCTTAACACCCCAGGCTGAGGCGTTCGGCCAGAGTGAGAGGAAGCCCTGCTGCGGCAACTTTCCGCTGTGTCAGATCGATGTTATAGGAGACATGGCGAAATACGATTTCCCGTTTCTCTGAATTATAGATAAGATATGAGGCACCGGGTTTGCCGTCCCGGGATTGGCCGACACTACCGGGATTGATGAGGAACACGCCTCTTTCACCGAGAATGTACCGCTCTCCACTGGTTACCTCCTGGATCGCATCCTCTTCTGATGTATAAAGTGCCCTTTGATGGGTATGGCCGAAAAAGCAGAGGTTTATATGGGCGTAATTAGCAGACATGTGGGAAAAAGCACGCAGGGCACTGTCTGAAGAAAAAATGTAGGCATAAGGGTCCCAGGGGGAGCCGTGTACTGCAAGGAAACTATCGTCAACCAGCAGGTGATCAGGCAGTTCATGCAGCCAGTCCTTATATTCTTGTTTCAACTTTTTTGCAGTCCAGATCAGAGCTGTCTGGGCGATGGGGTTGAAGTCATCGATATCACATAACTCCAGGGCTGCGTCATCATGGTTGCCCCTAATGCAGAGAAAACCGTGCTTTCTGCAGTGTTTTGTGCATTCATTGGGATTCGGATAATAACCAACTATATCCCCCAGGCAGACAACTTTGTCCACACGCTGTGATTTTATATCCTTCAAGATGGCCCGAAGTGCTTCTAAATTGG